>JAJPZE010000105.1 GCA_021204565.1 Prevotella sp.
ATTCGAAGATGCCGCGTTTGTCGCTTACATGCTCGTCGGCATATAGCTCCTTGACGCGCGTGCCGATACGGTTGCGGTCGTATGCGCGGTCGTGATATTCTTCGTAGAGCCTGCCCCATTCGAGCCCGCGCATCTCTTTCTCGGTGCGCGAGAATACGCTGCCAATCCAGTCGACTACGCTCGTGAAGTACGTTTTCAGCTCCCGTATGTCGCCGTCGTAGCGGTGGCGGCTCATATAATCCTCTATATTCCCGCGGCTGACCCAATCTAACGCGCGCTCCAATATCTCCTGGCGCCGAACGTCGCCGCGGATATATTTGCCCCACATCTGCACGTTCGCGTTGTTCGAATTGCTGAACTCCTGTCTTGCAGCCGTTACGAAAGGTCCCGAATACACGGCGTTGTTAAGCTCTTGACTGTTGAGAGGCACGCCGGCGATGTTGATCGTGCGGAACCATTGCTTGATTTCCGTCTCCGTCCCGCGGCACTCGTAGATAAGGAGATTTGCGTTGAGGATCTTCTCCTGCTTCTCTTTGTTGAGCCCTTGAAAGTACTGGCGGGCGGTGTCTCCGTCGGCGATAGGGAACTTCCGCGTAACGTAGCGCCCTAACGACGTTATGCGTTGCTGGCCGTCGAGCACCTCTAACATACCGTCGTCGCGCCGTACAAAATAAATCAAACCTAAGGGATAACCCTTTAAAACACTCTCTATGACGCCCGCTTCGCGGTTCATCGTCTGATATATATAGCTGCGTTGATACTCCGGCTGAATGACCAAACGGCCCGCCATACCGAACAAACCTTTCCCCTCCAACTCATTATATACAAAACCGTCGCACACCTCGCGAACGGTTATATCTGTCCTTAATGTCGTCTCCATATTATTTATTTTAGTTTGTGTATTAATATTTTTGTGATTTGTTTGTTCATATCAAATATGTTGTTACCTTTGCATTAAGAACCTCGATGCCGATAGGTTTTGAAATATAATCGGACATGGTTCGTGTTACGCTTCGGGCGGCTCGAACCCCCCTTATCGTCAAGGGATGACGGTCGGTACCCTCGCATAAAGCGGGGGTATTTTCGTTAGAAGCAGTGTACGTTCTCATCTCCCGTTATGAAATATTTCCCGTGTATGCATCTCTGCGATAATCGTTGCAAACATCTCTCGACGGCGAAAGACATCTCGTCTATCTGAAACAAAACCAACCCCGCGCTTTGTTTCTTTACCGCATATCGTGCTCTGTTTCTGATATTGTTAGCGTTCTTTACCCGTTTTAGATCCGCCGGAATGCCGTTTATGGTAACGTCGGGAGAAGCCTTGCCGGGTACTTCCTTAAGCATCGCTATCCCGTATCCGTGCCGCGCAAAAACTTCAGCCATATAATGCTCCTTATTGTATTTCTCCGTTTCGTTCTTCATCTTCCGCTCCCCGCCCGACGATGGTATCCTGTCCCGATGCACGACTAAGAAGCCGCCGGTAGCCTCGTCGAAGAACTCCTTAATCCATTCCGCAGGGTCGTATGAGCTGTATATCGCACGCGCCGCTTCCGACCTTAATGTCGTCTCCATCGCTCCTGTCGGTTTACTTTATCTTACGAGTTAATATTCTTGCATAAGGATAATGAACGGAATTATTTTATACGGCGGATAAGGATACGCGCATATGTTATTTTGTCGCCAATCCTGCCCTCTGCGTTCTTTATAACTCCCGGTATAGATGTTCCGGGTAGCTCGACAATCTCAAATTGTTCGGGGCAGTACTTGTCCAAGAAAGTTATGGGGACGCCCATTACGCCGTCATAGTCTCCCGGTATGGCGTCGGTGTAGGGCACGTCGATTGCGTCGTAGTTATCGTAGCGTTTATACCCGACCCCGCAAACATCCTTATGCCGGCTGTACCGGATGTTCTGCTCCATAGTCATTAATGACAACGGAGTATGCCTGCGACCGTGCTCAAGATTGGTAAACCAACAACAATTACGGAACTTTACCAAGCCGTTCTTCATCAGTACGCCCTCGCCATAACGGCTTGCATCAGGTGTGAAGAAGTATGCGTCCCCGTGATTAAATCCATGCCCTAACCACATCTTGTTCTCCTTGATTAGCGGGAATATCTCCTTATAGGTTATGGCGTTTTGGTTGCCGATGATTAAGAATTTCTTGCCGTACTCGACGAGTTTGGCGACGTATTCTCTAAACAGGGAGAAGGGCGGGTTGGTCGCCACGATGTCCGCCTCGCGGAGCAATGCGAGGCACTCTTCGCTCTTAAAGTCGCCGTTGCCCTCGAGTATGTCGGGCTTTTTCCTTTCAAGAAAGCGCTCCACATCCGCTAACGTCTGAAACTGATTATACTCCGGCGCGTCGTCCCGCGTCAGCTCCGCCTTATATGCCACGCGGCTCCTGCCGTCCGCCTGCGGCTCTTCGGCGAACAGCCGGAGCTCCTTTTGCGCCACGGGCGAGCCGTTCCAGCACGTGCAAATCAGGCGTTTGAGCCCGAAGAAAGCGAAGTTAAGGGCGAAGAATTTGAAGAAGTTGCTCTCGTACGGGTCGTCGCAATTGCAGAGCACGACCTTGTCGCGGAACGTGGCGGGGTTGTACTCGATATATGCGTTCACCTCCGTCTGGATGTCTTCGAACTGCGTGTAAAACTCGTCTTTCTTAGCCTCACGCGCGCCGTGAAGCGATTTATTGCCCGCCATAATT
>JAJPZE010000058.1 GCA_021204565.1 Prevotella sp.
CACGTTAGAGGTGTCCGCAGCGGGTATTGACGCTGCCCGGCGACAGTACCTGCCCGATATTGATCTTGCGGTTTCGGGCAACTTCTTGGGGAATGTGGTGATGATGGATCGCGACTTCAAGAACGCGAAAGGTTATGCCGCGCCGCATTGGGCAAACAATTTCTCCGTGCAAGTGAGCGAGTTAATCTATGCCGGAGGGGCGGTTACGGCGGGCGTGCGCTTGGCGGAGCTGCAGCAAGAGCAGTCGTCGGCGACTGCCGAACTGACGCGCGAGCAAATCCGTTTCCTTGCTTTGGGGCAGTATCTCGACCTTTATACCCTTACGAACAGGCAGAAGGTGTACGAGAGCAACATAGCTCTGACCGAGACGCTTATAAGCAATATCAACGCCAAATACGAGCAGGGGATGGCGCTGAAAAACGATATAACGCGCTACGAGCTGCAGCTCGCCGACCTCGAATTGGGGCTCCGGCGGGTGCGCGACCTGTTCGACGTGAAGAACCACGAGTTGTGCGTAAGTCTCGGAATAGAGGACACCGTTATCCAGCCCGACACAACATTCATCGCCCAAATATTCTCGCCCGACGTTGACGTCGCCGGAGCGGAACTCCTTTGGCATAACGAGGCGATGCTCTCCTCGCCGCAGATAAAGCTTGCCGGTTTAGGTGCGTCCGTGGCGGAGCAAAACTTAAAGCTTGCGCGGAGCGAGGCATTGCCCAAGCTGAACTTTATCGCCGCCGACCAATTCGTCGGACCGATAACGTTCGAGGTGCCGGTTATCGACCAGAACCTCAACACTTGGTATGTCGGATTGGGCATCTCGTGGAGTCCGAGCGCTTTGTATAAAAGCAACAAGAAGATCAAGAAATCGAAGATTGAGTTGCGCCGGAGCCGTGAGCAACAGGCGGTTGCGGCGGAGAGCGTCGGGAACGCGGTGTACGATGCGTACACCAACTATCAGCAGTCGTTCGTCGATTTAGGCACGCAAACCAAGAGCGTAAAGCTCGCTCAGGAGAACTACGACGTCGTGGCGGATCGCTATCTCAACCAGCTGTCGCTGATAACGGATATGGTGGATGCGTCGAACATACGCCTTAATGCGGAGCTCCTCGAAGTGGATGCGCGGATAAACGTCATCTACTCATATTACAAGATGAAGTATATTAGCGGCACGCTGTGACGGCAGTTTACCCTTTCTTACGGGAGAATAATCAAAAGCAAAGAATGTAATGAGCGGTTTGAACAAAAAGAACATCAAGCGTGTTTACAACATATTTATAATCGTCGTGCTCCTGCTCGGCGTGGCTTACGTGTGCAATAAGTTTGTGCACGTCGGAACGGTAGAGTACACCAACAACGCCCGCGTATACCGCCACATCACTCCGGTGAACACCCGCGTCGAGGGCTTCATCAAGGAGATTCGTTTCGACGACTATCAGGAGGTGAAATGCGGGGACACGTTGGTCGTTATTGAGGATGCGGAGTACCGTCTCCAATTAGCGCAAGCGGACGCTAATCTCAAAGGCATGCGAAGCGCCGGCTCGGCAATCTCGGCGGGGATAAACACGACGGAGAGCAACGTTAAAGTTGCCGCCGCGTCGATTGAGGAGGCGCGTGTGGAGATGGAGAACGCCCGCACCGACTTCAAACGATATGAGGCGCTGCTCGCCAAAGAGGCCGTTACCCGCCAGCAATACGACAACGCAAAGGCGCGTTATCAAACCGCCGTGGCGCGCTTCGCCCAAGCTTCGAACCAGCGTAACAGCACCTCGCTCACGCAAGAAGAGCAGCGCCAACAACTCGCCAACAACGATGCGGCGGTCAACGCGGCAGAGGCGGAGGTGCATTTAGCCCGGCTCAACCTCTCGTATACCGTTATTGTCGCTACGTGTAACGGGAAGATAGGCCGCAAGGCAATCCACGAGGGGCAGCTCGTCGACGCCGGTCAGACGCTGGCGGAGATAGTCGATAACGATGATGTATGGGTTGTCGCGAACTACCGCGAGAGCCAAATGGCGAACATAAAGGTCGGCAGCGCCGTTAAGATAACTGCCGACGCAATCCCCAATACCGAATATTCGGGCGAGGTGGAGATTATCTCCGGCGCGACGGGAGCGGCGTTCTCAAAGGTGCCGGTCGATAATGCAACCGGCAATTTCGTTAAGGTCGAGCAGCGCGTGCCGGTACGTATCCGCCTGACCGACGACAACTCCGACGCGGACAAAGCACGCCTGCTCGCCGGCATGAACGTCGAAACGGAAGTGAGGTACTAATGCCCGCCGTCCCCGCGAACCAACCTTTCTCTATGCCGATGTATCGGGATTGGTTTCCCGAACGTCTGCGCCCGTGGTGTTATTTGGGGATGATCCTCATCTTCCAACTCACCTCGGGGCTTTATTTAGGTAATGTTTCGCTCATCGCCGGCGAGGGCGGGCTGATGCGCGAAGACGTTATGTTCGTCGGGTTATGTAATGTCGTGGGCATCAATATGCCCTTTCCCTTTCTTTTCCGGTTTAAGTTTCGCTTCTCGAACAACCGTCTGTTGCTCAACGCCACGGCAGTTATGTTGCTCTGTAACCTTGCTTGCATGTACGTCCGGAGTGTGCCCCTGCTCGCCGTGTTGGCGTTTGTTGAGGGCTTTTTCAAGCCCTGCGGCACCTTTGAATGTTTCTCCAACATCCAGCTGTGGATAACTGCGAAGCG
>JAJPZE010000053.1 GCA_021204565.1 Prevotella sp.
AGAGGTGTATACGAGACAGTGTCCTGTATGCACTTATGCCCCGTGTCGGCGATTATGGAGAGCGTGTTCTTAAACCTTTCCTTTAAGAAATACACCTCGAGATTGAACGCCCAACGGGATATGTCGGCGTAATAATCCGACAGATAAGGATTGTCGATGACCGGTTCGAGACAAGCCCGCCAACCGTAGTGATGAGCCAACAACGTCGCGAGCGTCGTCTTTCCGCTACCTATGTTCCCTGCAAGAGCGATATGCATAACCGCCTGCAAAGGTATATAATTATTCCGTATTAAAGAATTATTTCGTCTTTTTAGAGAATTGTTTATCCGTCCCCGCTCCGACGTAAAACGCCGTCTGAGTCAACCTGTTCACATCCACCCCCTTGTGAGGGTGGTGAACAGTGAACGCTTACGAGCGGCGTGCGCATATTGTTTGTCGGGAGATGTGTCCCGTTTGTTTCCGGTCGCGAGGAGAGCGGGTTAAGGGAAACGGTACGCGGAGATGTCAAAATAAGTCAAGCCGTGGTCGTGCGTAACGTGTTGATAATCAACGCTGTGCATGAGCTTAGGTTTTGCGGGGCTTTATATGGGGTTATGGGTACCCGTAACCCCATATAAAGGGTACCCATGATATGGGGTCACGCTTTTCGAAAGCTAAACGGATAAAATAGTGCAAGGTTGTTAAGACCGTTCGAATATATAATTCCGGTCCGCCGGGAGCGGGGCGGGGGAGCGGCCTGACAATAAGGACGCGGCGTAATTTATGTAATCGTTTGCGCTATTAAAAGATTATGTTGTAAAAGCTATTTGCGGCGGTTATTCCGTGATTAGCGTTACCTTTACAAAACTTTGAGCCGGGGCGGGCTTTCGGCTCCGCATAGAGTTTGACATAAATATTTCACTAAATAACTATGAACCTACAATTCAACATTGACTACAACACTCAGTTCGGTCAGGAATTGGTGTTGAACGTGGTGCAGGCGGGCAAAAAAAAGGCGGCGACGCGCTATCGCATGCACACGACGGACGGGAAAAGATGGATGTATGACCTCCATACCGATTTGCCCGCGGGGAGCCGTATCGATTATTTTTACAGCGTGATGTACGGCGAAGATTACGTCATACGCGAGGAATGGAAGACCGTGGCGCACCGTTTGGAGCTTAACGGAACACGCTCGACGGATTACGTCATCTACGATCATTGGATTGATATTCCCGAAGATTCGTATTTGTTCAGCTCGGCGTTTACCGATTGTATTCATCACAAGCAAACCGGCGCCGCTCCCGTGTGCGATTATTCGCGGATATTGAAGATAAAGGTCCGCGCTCCCCAGCTTAACGAATATCACAGGCTCGTGCTCGTAGGGAGCGAGAAGTCGTTGGGCGGCTGGGACGCAAAGAAGGGCATACGGATGTATCAGCACAACTTTAACGAGTGGGTGGCTGACATCGACGCGGAGCAATTGCCCGACGATGTGTTCGACTTTAAGTTCGTAGTGGAGGACACCCGTTACGGGGATATTGTCTTTTGGGAGGACAGGCACAACCGGACGCTGTATGTGCCGGAGATGAACGCGGGCGGCGTAGCGGTTTACGAGCTTGAGGTGTCGCTCTTCCCGATTTACGATGTCCGTTGCGCGGGCACGCTCGTGCCGGTGTTCTCGCTCCGCTCGAAGACAAGCTTCGGTATCGGCGACTTCGGCGACCTGAAGAAGATGATTGATTGGGTGGCGCTGACAAAACAACGTCTGCTCCAAATACTCCCGATTAACGACACCACGACAACACACACTTGGACCGACTCGTATCCCTACAGCTGCATCAGCATCTTTGCAATCCATCCGCAATACGCCGACCTTAACGCCCTGCCGCAGATAGCCGACGAGGAGAAAAGAAATAAGTACGCGGCGCTCGCCGAAGAGCTTAACGCCCTGCCGCAAATCGACTACGAAAGGGTCAACAACGCAAAGAACGAATACCTTGCCGACCTATACGCACAAGAGGGGAAGCGCGTCTTGGCGTCGCCCGAGTTTAAGGCGTTCTTCGCCGAGAACGAAATGTGGCTCGTCCCCTACGCGCAGTATTGCACGCTCCGCGATAAGTTCGGCACCGCCGATTTCACTACTTGGCCCGATCATCAATCGTTTGATGAAGGCGAGCGTGCGGCGTTGTCCGACCCGAAGACAAAGGAGTACCGGGAGATTGCATACTTCTTTTACGTGCAGTATGTCCTCAACTCGCAGATGGCGTCCGTACACAGCTACGCCCGCGAGAAAGGCGTTATACTCAAAGGCGACATACCTATCGGCGTCAGCCGCTACGGTTGCGACGTTTGGCAAGAGCCCCGTTATTTCAACCTCAACGGTCAGGCCGGCGCGCCGCCCGACGACTTCTCCGTCAACGGTCAGAACTGGGGTTTCCCGACGTATAACTGGGACGAGATGGTTAAGGACGGATGCCGTTGGTGGGTGCGCCGTTTCTCTAATATGGCGAAGTTTTTTGATGCATATCGCATCGACCACGTGCTGGGCTTCTTCCGCATTTGGGAGATACCTATCGACGCCGTGCACGGGCTTTTGGGTCAGTTTGCGCCCGCAATAGGGCTCACGCGCGAGGAGATAGAGGGTTACGGGCTCCACTTCCAAGA
>JAJPZE010000177.1 GCA_021204565.1 Prevotella sp.
CGCTTATCCCGTTCCTTGTGGAGAAGATGAAGAGTCTCGGAACGGCGGCCTGTCCCCCCTATCACATAGCTTTCGTCATCGGCGGAACATCCGCGGAGCGTAACTTACTCACGGTCAAGCTCGCCTCAACCAAATATTACGACTCGCTCCCCTCTACCGGCGACGAGACCGGACGGGCGTTCCGCGACATCGGCTTGGAGCGTCAACTGCTCGACGAGGCGCGCTCCATCGGCTTCGGAGCGCAGTTCGGGGGAAAGGCGTTCGCACACGATATCCGCGTTATCCGTCTCCCGCGCCACGGTGCCTCTTGCCCGATAGGGCTCGGCGTGTCATGTTCCGCCGACCGTAACATAAAGGCGAAGATAAATAAAGACGGGGTATGGATTGAGAAAATGGACGATAAACCCTACGAGCTCATACCCGAAGAGCTCCGGCAAGCGGGCGAGGGAGAAGCCGTGAAGATAGATCTCGACCAACCCATAAGCGAGGTGTGCAAACTCCTTTCCCAATATCCCGTCGCCACGCGGGTAAGTCTGAACGGCACGATAATCGTCGCCAGGGACATCGCGCACGCAAAAATTAAAGCGCGTTTAGACGCGGGAGAGGGCATGCCGCAATACTTCAAAGACCATCCCGTACTCTATGCCGGACCGGCAAAGACCCCCGCCGGCATGCCCTGCGGATCTATGGGACCGACCACAGCCAACCGTATGGACCCCTATACGGACGAGTTCCAAGCCGCCGGCGGCTCCCTTGTAATGATTGCAAAAGGCAACCGCACGCAAGTCGTAACCGACGCTTGCCGTAAGTACGGTGGCTTTTATCTCGGCTCCATCGGCGGACCCGCGGCGTATCTCTCGTCGGAAAATATAAAGAGTATAGAGTGCGTAGAGTACCCCGAACTGGGTATGGAGGCGATTTGGAAGATACGCGTAGAGAACTTCCCCGCCTTTATCTTGGTTGACGATAAGGGCAACGACTTCTTCAAACAGTTCTGATATCAACGCGCACGAGCAATAAATAAACTCAATCGTTTGGCGGTTAATAAATTGTTTTTACCTTTGCACCGCTTTACGAAAACTCGCGTAGAGCGGGGGCAGATCCGCTAGCTCAGCTGGTAGAGCACAACACTTTTAATGTTGGGGTCTTGGGTTCGAACCCCAAGCGGATCACGGGGGCTGAGTGTTCAGCCCTTTGTCTTTGATATTATTTTACACGGGACTATATCTAAACAACAACTATGCACAATAATCTCCCGACATCCTCTCCCAATTTGTCCGGCAATAATCAAGGCGGCGTCATTATCGACCGCCTGCTTCGGCTAAGAAAAGAATTGAAGCGGGAGAAGCTTGCCGCATACATCTTTTTAAGTACCGACCCGCATTGCGGCGAATACGTCCCCGAGCATTGGAAAGGGCGCGAGTGGATCTCGGGATTTACGGGCTCGGCGGGCATCGCGGTAGTTACGATGTCGTCTGCGGCGCTTTGGACCGACTCGCGATATTTTCTTGCGGCGGAGAGGGAGTTGGCTGATACGGAGTACGTACTTATGAAAGAGGGGCTTGCAGGCACGCCTGCGGTTGCCGCGTGGTTGGGTCGCGAGCTTTCAGACGGCAACTGTAAGGAGGTTGGAATTGACGGCACGGCGGCTTCATACGATTATATAAGTGCGTTAAAGATGGAGTTACGCCAAAACGGAGGGTTACTCCTGCGCACCAACTTCGACCCTTTGGAGCGCATTTGGACCGGCAGACCGCCGCTGCCGAAGGGGTTGATACGCCGCCATGATTTGCGTTACGCGGGCGAGGAGGCGGCAAGCAAGTTGGCGCGGACGCGCTCGGCACTGCGCACGATCCACGCCGACGGCACGCTCGTTACAACTCTTGACGACATTGCCTGGCTCCTCAACCTTCGCGGGAGCGACGTTCGTCGCAATCCGGTGTTTATCAGTTATCTCCTTATAACTTCGCGCACGACCGTTCTCTTCACCGATAGCGCGAAATTGGATGCAGGCGTAAAAGCGTATTTATCTTCGCTCGGCATTGACATAAAGGAGTATAATGAGGTGCAGAAAGCGTTGGCGGCGTATCCTGATTACAGCATTCTGATTGACGGCAAACTAACTAACCACCGGCTTGCAACCGCCGTCAAATGCAAACACATCATATACGGCGCGTCGCCCGTGCCGGCATTAAAGGCGGTGAAGAACGCAGCGGAGATAAGCGGTTTCCGGCGTGCGATGCTCCGCGATGGCGTGGCGATGGTGAAGTTTTTATATTGGTTGAAGCCCGCCGTACTGCACGGCGGCGTGACGGAAAGAGCGGTTGACGAGCGTCTGACCGCCTTTCGCGCGGAGCAGGAGCTGTTTTGCGGCTTGTCGTTTGACACCATCGCGGCGTACGGCGCACACGCCGCAATAGTGCATTATGAGGCAACACCGGCAACCGATACGGAGCTGAAGCCGGAAGGTTTCCTGCTCATTGACAGTGGTGCACAATACCTTGACGGGACGACGGACATAACCCGTACAATCCCGCTCGGACCCTTATCCGACGAACAGCGGCGGGTTTACACTCTCGTCCTCAAAGGTCATATAAGGCTTGAAATGGCGAAATTCCCCGCCGGACGCACCGCCGGAACGCAACTCGACTGCCTTGCACGCGAGGCGTTATGGCGTGCCGGGATGAATTATTTACACGGCACGGGGCACGGCGTAGGGTCGTTCCTGAATGTTCACGAGGGGCCTCATCAGATCCGTCAGGAGTGGTGCGGCACGCCGTTAGCTGCGGGCATGACCGTTACCGACGAGCCGGGCGTGTACCTTGAGGGTCGTTTCGGCGTGCGTATAGAGAACACCCTGCTCGTTACCGATTATGTTCAGACGGAGTTCGGACGTTTCTTGCAGTTCGAGCCGCTTACGCTCTGCCCGATTGACACATCCCCTATTATCCGCGAACTGCTTGGCGAAGAGGAGATTGCATGGCTTAACGCATATCACGCGAAAGTGTACGATGCGCTCTGTCCGCTGCTCTCCGACGCGGGAGAAAGGGCGTGGCTACGCGACAATACATTGCCTTTTTGATGGGTATAACAATAAATAGTGTTAAACATTTTATGTGCTTTAGCCTCTTCATTACCTTTGTAAAACGGAGCACCACATTATAGTCAAACATATCCCGGTTATGTCTTTAAGAGCATTATACATCATCTTTATTATAACGATACTTCCGTTGCTGTTCGCTTCGTGCGAACATACCGATTTGGACGAGATACTCTCTTCCGGCTCTGCTGACGGGGACGGCTCCGGCACGAGCGGCGGTTATACAATCACGTTCCGCCTTACCGACAACACCTCCAACGACTTCGACGGCAGCAGCGATTATGGTTCCGCAACGAGCCGGGCACTCGTTACCGCTGCTAAACTCGGCAACAGACTGAACATGGCGGTATATAAAGACGGCACGCGGGTAACGACTAAAAATCAACAAAATACGGATGACGACTTCGGGACATTGTCTGTCAGCTTGTCGGAGGGCACGTATGACTTTCTCTTTCTTGTGCATAGTTGCGACGGGAACGCAACAACAACCGACCCCGAAGCTATTAAATTCCCCAATAATAAAGTAACTGATACATTCGCATATTATAGCGACGACGTGAACGTTACTGGGGATATGAGCCGGGACATTACAGTCTCGCGGCGCGTGGCGATGTATAGGTTTATCGTAACCGAAGCCATCCCCGACGAGGTAACGACAATGCAGTTTTATTATACGGGCGGCAGCTCGACGCTCAATCCGGTAACGGGTTTCGGCTGTGTCAATTCCCGGCAGACGGAGACGAGAACCGTTACGTCGCACGATGCGGGACAAGTGTTCGAGGTTTACACGTTCCCGCACGACACCACCGACGAACTCAAGATGAAGGTTACCGCCTTCGACAGTTCCGGCAATACCATACACGAGGTTGAATACGAAGAAATCCCGGTTGAGCTGAATATGATAACTATCCACAGCGCGCCATTCTTCACCGACGAGACCGGCGATACTGGCGTAGGCACGGGACCGCAATTCATCATCAAAGGATACGATGATTGGAGCGGAGAGATAGTGTATTGACATTTCAATCCCCTTATTACATACTAACCCAAATTGCCTTTTATGAGAAAAAGAACCGTTATTATCCTTGTCCTGCCGCTCTTTATCTTACTTATTTCGGGCTGTAACGGCAGTCGGGTACAGCGTTATTCGCAGGGAATAATCGTCCTTCCGGCGTGCGGCGACAGTGCCGCGAACGTGCCTAGGGCAGTACGTCTGCAGGTTGAAGGGGAGAACATTATCCGTGTTACGGCGACGGCGGAGAAGACGTTTGCCGACCCGCAGAGCCTTATCATAGTCGACCGCGAGGTAACTACGCCGTTACATAATGTCGGCTGCACTCGGCAATCAGAAGGTAAACTTTCATTGCGCTCGTTTGCACGACATTTCGATGTAGAGGAGAATGGCGACACCGTAACGCTCTCTACGAGCCGGCTGAAAGCGCGTGTGCTCATCTCCACGGGCGAGGTGGCGTTCCTCGACAGCGCGGATAACGCCGTTCTTCAAGAGCGTGAAAGTGGGGGCAAGACCTTTGCTCCATACGAGGTTACGCGCACCACAGCCGACGGCGAAGACCGCCTCTACAAGGGTTGGACAACACGTGCCGTATTCGAATCACCCGACGGCGAAGCGTTCTTCGGCTTAGGTCAGCACCAGGCAAACGAATGGAATTATAAGGGCAAGAACGAGGAATTATACCAATATAACACTAAGGTCAGCATCCCCTTTATCGTATCAAGCCGCAACTATGGATTGCTCTTCGATACCTATTCCTTATGCCGTTTCGGTAACCCCGAAGAGTACAAACAGCTCGGCGAGATGTTCACTCTTGTGGATAAAGACGGGGTTGAAGGCGCGCTCACGGGCACATATACATCCCCCGGTCTTCCCGACTTAACGCGCCGTGAAGACTCCCTTTACTTTGAGGATTTACGGTCGGCAAAGAACCTGCCCGACTATCCTCTCGAGAGGGCGAAGGTTGTATACGAGGGGACGATAATCCCCCGCGCGACGGGCGAATACCGCTTCTGTCATTATTATTCCGGGTATCAAAGGATATATATCGACGGTCAGGATGTATACACCGAAGACGTGGCGGGGACGGGCAGTAACGAGCAAACGATATGGCGTTCGCCGTGGAATCCGAACGCGAGGAAGTTCGCTCTTTATTTAGAGGAAGGCAAGGCGTACCCGTTCAAACTTGAGTGGACGCCCGATGGCGGCGAGGCATATTGCGGCGTAAGAGCGTATGCCCCGGTTAACGAGACGGAGCAAGGACGGCTCTCTTTTTGGAGCGAGATGTCGCGGCAAATGGATTATTACTTCATCCTCGGGGATAATGCGGACGAAGTGATTTCAGGTTACAGGACGCTAACGGGCAAGGCTCAGATTATGCCGGAGTGGCTCTTCGGTTATTGGCAAAGCCGGGAGAGATACAAGACGCAGGAGGAAATACTCGACGCTCTGCAAGGGTTCCGCAATCGTCATTTGCCGATTGACAACATCGTTATGGACTGGAATTACTGGGTGGATGACGAGTGGGGAGCTTTCACTTTCGACCCCGAACGCTTCCCCGACCCCAAGGGGATGATCGACTCGATACACGCCCGCAACGCGAAGATAATGATTTCCTGCTGGCCCAAATATTATCTCAAGCCCGATAATTTCAAAGAGCTGAACGACAAGGGGATGATGTATCAGCAATCGTTACGCGACTCCATTTACGACTGGCTCGGATATATGTACGCCTTTTACGACGCATATAACGCCGATGCGCGCAAGATATTCTGGCGGCAGTTGTATGAAAATCTCGGGACAATCGGTATGGATGCGTGGTGGATGGATGCCTCGGAGCCGAACATCCGGGACTGTACTGATATGGAGTACCGCAAGCTCTTGTGCGGTCCGACGGCACTCGGTTCGTCCGACGAATATTTCAATGCTTACTCGGTAGTTAATGCCGAAGCCATCTACGACGGGCAACGCGCGTACGACACGGCGGGGTTTGAAAACACGCCGGAGTGGCTCGCGGCAAACACGAGCTGGGATCAGCGCGGGTTCGGCAATACCTTCTCCCCCGACAACCGTCGGGTCTTTCTCCTCACGCGCAACGGTTTCGCTTCGGAGCAACGATACTCCACCGCGACGTGGAGCGGCGACATAGGCACACGCTGGGAAGATATGGAAGCGCAGATTACCGCCGGGCTGAACTTCTCAATATCGGGCGTGCCGTATTGGAGCCAGGATATCGGCGGTTTCTCGGTAGAGAAACGTTATGAAGCGGCGCAGAACGAATACGACCGGAGCGGCATTATCAACGAGGATCTTCGCGACTGGCGCGAGCTGAATACGCGCTGGCATGAGTTCGGCATGTGGGCTCCGATTTACCGTGCGCACGGTCAGTTCCCTTATAGAGAGCCTTGGAACATCGCCCCCGAGGGCAGTCCCGCCTACGAGGCGATAAGGAGCTGTCTCGAATTACGTTACCGTTTGTTGCCCTATATTTACTCTCTTGCGGCGGATGTATATTTCAACGACTACACCATAATGCGTCCCTTAGTGATGGATTTCGGCACGGATAAGGCGGCGTATGATATCGGCGACCAATTCATGTTCGGTCCCGCGTTTATGATAAATCCCGTATACACGTATAAAGCACGCAAGCGCACGGTTTACTTCCCCGCCGGTGCCGATTGGTACGACTTCTTCACGGGCGAGCCCGTATCCGGGGGTGGGGAGAGCCTGACGGCGGATGCGCCGTTCGAGCATATACCCGTCTTCGTGCGTGCCGGCTCTATCGTGCCGTTCGGGAAAGAGATTGAATACACGCGCCAAATGCCAAACGACGTGATGCGAATTTACGTATGGACGGGCGCCGACGGACATTTCACGCTTTACGAAGACGAGGGAACGAACTACGGATACGAGGCGGGGCGGTATGCAACGATACCTTTCGATTACGACGAGGCGACACGCACGCTTACAATCGGCAAGCGCACGGGCAGCTTCCCCGGTATGCTTGAGGAGCGCGAGTTCGTAATCGTAACTGCGGGAAAGGACAAGGCGCAACCGTATGACCCCGATGCCGAAGGGCAAAAGATAACTTACAACGGAGCGGCGACAACCGTCCGTCTCTGACGGAATTTATTAAACAAACAGCTTAAAAGGAGCGGGATGCCGGCCGGGTATCCCGCTCCTTTTGCGCGTGATATATTGTCTTCTTTCGCCGAAGTGTTCTGCACGCATCCGCATATCGGACGTATATAAAGACATTTTCTAAATATAACGTTTGTATGATATTGACGTTATATTTATTTCGTATTTGTTTGCATGTCATAATTGCTTACACTACCTTTGCCCCGCATTCGGCATTCCGTGTCGTGTGCAGACATAATTAGAAAGCGCATCTTCGCTTTATTCTTTACGTGTGAACTTAGGCACTTCACAAGCGAAAAATAGGATAAAGAGAATGAAGCTCTCCTTGGTAAGTATCCATGTTGTTATCGTGGTGTGCTTCCAAGTGGGGTTGTTCAATTCCACCTATTCATTTTTCCGGGAAGCCTAAGCCCAACACGTAAGATTAGGCGGGAATGGTTAACTCCACTTTTCTATTGTGCCTAAAAAGCTCAATTGAAACCGCTTCTGTAGGGTTAGCAGGGGTAATGAAAGAAACAACATCAATCAAGAAATGAAAAAGTTAGTATTAGTTGTCGCGTGTACACTTTGTATGCTATCTGTATCGGCTCAGTCCGAGAAGAGTGAGGGTGTTACCTGGGGCATTCGCGCCGGTCTTAATGTTGCCAATCAACACGATGCGTCTATAGACGGAGGCGGAAATGGGGGCACGAGGTTAGGATTTAATGTAGGCGTCATTGCCGATATCCCTATCGTCAGCGGGCAATTTTATTTTCAACCGGGATTATACTTCACGACGAAGGGATTTAAGTACACGGAGTCAGATGGCGGTAAAAGTTGGAAAGAAGAATATATATGGAAGACTACTCCTTCATACATTGAGATACCTCTTCTGCTTTCCGCCCGGTACGCCATCTGTGATAAGATTGTGGCGCAAGTGAACTTCGGTCCGTATTTTGCTGTCGGTGTAACCGGTAAATACAAACATATATACAAGTATAGCGACAATGGCGGCTCTCAATCGGATTCCGACGATTGGGACTATTTCGGCGAAGATGATGGTGTATGCGGCAAACGTTTCGACTGCGGTGTGTCTCTTGGCGGCGGCGTTACCTTTGTAAAGCATATCTATCTCGGCTTCCAGTATGAATTTGGCTTTACAAATGCATACAAGGAAATGGGCATAAAGAATCGCAACTGTATGATCAGCCTTGGATATAACTTCTAATCCGTGAGATGATAGAGGTCAAACTAAATTCGTGAATGGTTAGAACGGGGCGAAGACAACCGTCCGTCTCTGACGGAATTTATTAAACAAACAGCTTAAAAGGAGCGGGATGCCGGCCGGGTGTCCCGTTCATTTTGCGTGTAATCTATTGTCGTGTAATGCGTTATGCGCTCTAAAGCGTGCGCCCGAACCTACCTTCTAATCACGTAATTCATATCTCCAAATTGAGCGAAACCATATGCGATGTATTGTAAAAGCGCCGTTCTTAGGATGTAAAAGCGCCGTTCTTAGGATGTAAAAGCGCCGTTCTTAGGATGTAAAAGCGGCGGTTTATCGATACGTGAACAGAGGAATGAGCGCGTTATAGCTGTCGTATGAAGGGCGGCGAGGTATGAAGAAAAGAAACGGGACGCGCCTTTACGACGCGCCCCGACTGACATATATTAAACACTCGGAGTGTCTCTTGCCGCCCGTAACCGGCGGTCATAAACGCTCTCTACCAAAAACAGACTTCGTCCGTATCCTCGTCCTCCGCTATGAAAGCGCCGGCTTTGGAGAGTGCGTCCTTGTCGCTCCCCGTGGCGTGTAATGCGGAAAAGGACGACAAGAGCGTGCAAGTCATTGGTATAGAGGTTATCTCAGGTTTGATATAATGTTTCATATTGTTGTCCGTTTTGTTTGCTTATAGTTGCCCTCATTTCACTATCTTGCGCCCGCCGGAGATATAAATGCCTTTCCTTGACATATCCTTGACGCGAATACCTTGCAAGTTGTAGACGGCGCCGCCGTCGTATGCGTGGCGCTCCGGAGCGGCGTTGACGATGCCCGTGAGCCCGCTGTCGCCGCCGCCGATGATTAGCCCGGAGAGCTTCACATCTGCGGAACGCGGTATGGCGAGCCAGGCTTTATTCGCTTCGCTTGTAAATGCGCCGCCGTCGGTAATGTCGCTTCCGCCCCAATAAAACCCGAGATTTTGCCCGTCGTTATCGTATGCGAGCTTATAAAAGAAATACCCGTCTGTCGCGCCGCCGACGTTGGTTACGGTCTGCGTCATACTGCCGTAGAGGAGGTTGCCGGCGTTGTCCGGATCCGCCGGAGCGTTATCTTTCACTACGTGCGCCTTATATTCGTTCGCCCCGTCTTGCGCCGCCTTGACGAGCACCGCCGTATGTCCGGGAACGACGGACGTGTCTTTATCGCCCCCGTCATATTTCCAATCGAGCTTCACGTATCCGCTTCCGTCTGCGCTTGCGCTATATCCGTTCGCCACGGCAGCTGTCAAATTGGCGGGCAAAATGTACGAATGGTCGGAATAAAACGTTGCGTAATTTGCCTCGCTGACCGTGATTGACAGCTCGTTGTCGGTTATGTTAAAGTTGTCGGCATATAACCAGAGCCACCAGCTGCTGTCGAAGCCGGAGATTGTCCGAACGCCGATTTCGACATACTCCTCCTCGCTTAATTCGAAGGTCAGAGATGTTATTCCGGCGGTGTTGTCGTTATTTTTCGCGTAATAATTTACGGGTTGGGTCGCTTTGTCGGCTGTGTAGTTCCCGTCGTTGACCCCATATGCATAAAGCAATAAGCTGGCTTTACCCGCTTTCGCCCATCCCATGCTGTCGCCCTCGCCGATAGTTGCGCTGAGCGTATACCTGCCCGCGGGCAGTTTCTCCGCCGACCTTTGATAGAGCACGGGCGTATCGGAATGCCCCGTGCCGGTGCCGGCGTTGACGGTGTAAAACCAGCTCCCGCCGACCGTGAAGTGATCGTATCCCGACGTTGTGGTCGGTCCGGAGCCGCTCTGCGCCGTGGCTATGGCGCTCCATCCGGGCGCATCCGACGCCGTCGATTGCTCGAAATCGAGGTTCGTAAAGTATTTTTCCGCCACGCTTGCGCTCTCTTCGCCGATGTAGCGGACAAAGCCGTCGCGGTTGTAAACGCCGTCGTTCGCCAAGTCGAAATTATTCGTTTGGTCGGCGGGAATGGCTTGTCCGCTCTTTCCGTCGCTAAACAATACCATAGGTGTAACTATCGTATCGTCGGTCGTAAACGTATACCGCCACATCTCTCCGATATGCTCCATCGCCACGCCGGGCCAGTTGCCGCTGCCCCCGGTATAGTTTTTCGTGCTGTCGGAGCCGTCCCAAATCCACACGTAAACGGGATTCCACGCCGGCGTGTAGTTATCCTCAAAATACACCGCCCATACGTTTTTGCCGGCGCTCACAGATGTGTCCTGCGCCTTTGCATGTAAGCTCGAAAGGCACAAAACGATTGCATAAATTACATACTTAATCATAGTCTGGTTAGTTTTAACAGGTTGATTATTAGATTATTACATCATAAAATAGTGTTTAAGACAGTATTAGAAGCCCCGCGCCGCAGGCGCTCAAAGGCGCGGCAAAGGTATAGAATAACTTTGCACAAACAAGACTTGTTGTCCGAAAAATTTTATAAATGCCGCGCGAACAAGGCAACAGCCGCGAGGCAAAAGGTATTCGCGCGGAGCGGATTAACCGTGCCGGTCAAGAGGCGTAGAGCAGGTCGTAAAGCCGCTCTACGGCGTGCGCGTATCTTATAATCAGAGTTATGACCGCCGCATACGCCCCCGCAAGGGCATCGTCAAGCATACAGCCCCAGCCCCCGTGAATATTTCTGTCAATCCACCGGCACCCCAAAGGCTTGAATATATCTATAATCCTGAACAGCGCGAACGCAATTATGGCGAGCCATACGGCAACATACGCCGGTGCGTCAACGTATTGCACGGCGAGCAGGGCAACCCATGTGCCGAAGTATTCGTCTATAACCACCGCCCTCGGATCGGCGCCCCAATAATGCTCCATCACGTTATCCGTCCATACGCCGAGCGACAACGAGCCGGCAA
>JAJPZE010000263.1 GCA_021204565.1 Prevotella sp.
GTTCGAGGTCGAGAACCATATCCGCCACGGTGCTGTCGGTCGGGTTAACCACTATGGCGATGCCGTCTCCGGTGCGTATCTTCCCCAATACGGCGTGATGACGCATTGCGCTGACGATGTTGTAGGGCACAGGATCGGATGCATCCGGGGGGAGAAGCCAGACAATGGAATCGGTGCAACCCTCGCATGCCAACCCGTAAACGGAACGGTCATCGGCGAATGCAGTGCTGTCGGTTTCTTCTTGCGCGTTCGTCTGTTTCTCCTCTTTCTTTCCCCCGCAGGCAACGACAGAGAGCACTACGACCGACATTACGACGAATATAAAGCGTTTCATTGTTTCGTACGATATTGTTTTCCGGAGAACAAAAGTACCTATTTTATGTTGTCCGAAGCGATATAATGCCTCGAATTAGATATTATTAAGATTTACGTAATGCAACTTGACCGGGTGCGGGAGGCGGGGTCGCAAAACTGCGGAAAATGACTCGAAACGGGGCAAAATGTGAACTAAAAGTAAAGTTTTTGGCTGTTTTTGTTGCACATAATGCGTAAAACATCTATTTTTGGTATCATTTTGTAAACGTCCAAGACGTGAGACGATAAATACCGTATAAATAGCTCGAAAGATGGAGAAAATCGATAAGTTGGACAAGAAAATCCTCTCTATTCTGTCGTTAAACGCCCGCATGGCGTTCAAGGATGTTGCGCAGGAGTGCGGCGTGTCAAGGGCTGCGATACACCAGCGGGTGCAGCGGCTGATAGACGAAAACATAATTACCGGCAGCGGCTTTACGATTAACCCGAAGTCGTTAGGTTATTCGACGTGCACGTATGTAGGGATAACGCTCGAGAAGGGGAGTATGTACAAGGATGTCGTCGAGGAGCTTGCGCTCATACCGGAGATAGTGGAGTGTCATTTCACGACGGGGCCTTATACGATGCTCATAAAGTTGTATGCGCGGGACAACGAGCAACTAATGGATTTGCTTAACAATAAATTGCAGGGCATACGGGGCGTGGTTTCAACCGAGACGATGATATCTCTTGAGCAGAGCTTGCGCAGGGAAATACCCGTTATTTCCGACTAAACGCCCGCGATAAAGGATATGAAAGACTACGACTTGAGCGAATATATGGAGGGTGTGTATGCCCGTTTGAACGATGCGGGAGATATTCCCGTGATTGGCATCACAACGAATTACGCCGGCGGCGACGTTACTCTTGGCGAGCAATATTACAAGCAGGTTGCGGCGTCGGGCGGCGTGCCCGTTCTCCTTCCTCCTGTCGGCGACGCGCGCGTTTTGCAGTCTTTTATCAACTGCATTGACGGTTTGCTCCTCACGGGAGGCGGCGACGCCGACCCCCGCTGGATGGGTGAGGAGCCGTCGGCGTTGCTTTCAGAGGTGAACGAATGCCGGGATTTGCCCGAGTTGGTGTTGGCTCGTTTGGCGCGGGACGTAAACATGCCCGTGCTTGGAATATGCCGCGGGGTACAGATGATGGCTGTTGCTTACGGCGGACACGTGGCGCAAGACATCTCGTTAGACAATAATCGCAAGGCCGAGATACGTGTCCGCCACTCGCAAGACGAGCCGAGAGACACCCCCACACATACGGTTTATATCGAGCCGGGTTCAATTTTGAGCGGTCTTTACCCTACGGAACGGATGTCGGTAAATTCGTTTCACCACCAGACGGTCGATGTTCCGCCGCCGGGATTTCGTATCTCGGCGCGTGCTTCTGACGGGGTTGCGGAGGCGATGGAGAGCGACGAGGCGAAGCCGCTTGCAGGCGTGCAATGGCATCCGGAGTGGCTCGGAGAAGACGGCTTGCCCCTTTTTGCCAGGCTGGCGGGCGAGGCGAAGACGTATAAAGAGGTGAAGCGGCTTCACGAGACGATAGTTACAATCGACTCGCACTGCGACACGCCGATGTTTTTCCCCGCGGGTGCGGACATCACGCGGCGTGATGAACGGATAAAGGTTGACCTTTCGAAGATGACGACCGGCAGGCTTGATGCGGCGACGATGGTTGCTTACGTCCCGCAACCCGTCGGCTCGCAGACGTGGGGGGATGTTGCGCCGATAAAGTGTGCTTCGCCTTTCGATTATGTGAACATTATCTTCGACAAGATTGAAGAGATGGTCTCGCGCTCGACGATACCCGTCGGGATAGCGCGAAGCGCAAAGGATATTATCGCCAACAAACGCGCGGGGCGCAGGTCGGTAATGCTTGCGATAGAGAACGCGCTCGCTTTGGGCGGGGATATAAATAATGTTGAATACTTCAAGAAGCGTGGCGCGGTGTACTTTACTCTTTGCCATAACGGCGACAATCAGATATGCGATTCAGCGTGTAAATCGACCGGATGCTGGGGCGGTCTCTCGCCTTTCGGACGCGAGGTGGTGAAGGAGATGAACCGCACGGGGGTGGTGATTGACCTTAGCCATGCCGCCGAGCGGACTTTCTTCGACGTTCTTGAGATGTCGGAGTTGCCTGTTGTCTGTTCGCACAGCAATTGCAAGGCGCTCTGCAATCACGTTCGTAATCTCTCCGACGAGCAGTTACGCGCTTTGTCGGGTCGTGGCGGGGTGTGCCAATTGACGCTTTACGCCGGCTTCACAACGATAAACCCCGGCGAGGCTGATATCTTTGCGTTTGTTGATCACGTAGTTCAC
>JAJPZE010000204.1 GCA_021204565.1 Prevotella sp.
GTATGGGACGAGACCGCTATTGCAGTATATGACGCCAACGGACGGCTCGTTACACAAGGGAAGACCGGCAGCCACACCGAAACAACCAATGACGAAGGCGACACCACCTCGGTCACCATTGCGCTCGACACGACGCTCAAGGAGGCAGGAGAATACACTATCAGCCTTCCCGACCGCTTCTTCTATAACGACGCCGAGGGTACACTCCCCGTTATGGCATTCACTTCCGTCGTCGTCGTTACGGGCGACGTTCGGGACAATCTTGGCGTCTCCCCCGCCGACGGCGATACCGTCGACGAACTTTTCGAAATAACTTTCACTTGCTCGCCTATCGCACTTGTCGATGATGCCGACGTATCGCAAATAACGGTTAGCTTCGGAGAAGAAACCGTCGCACACGGCAACCCCGACGGTATAACACAAGACGATAATACGATCTCCGTCGCGCTCGACTCTTCTCTTGTCCAACAAGGAGTATACACCGTTAACATTCCCGAAGGATTGTTCCTCTTGGATGAAAACGGCACAATAAGCAACTACGCCATCAGCCTGACGGTCAACGTCAGCGGACTCCTCGACGGAATAAACACTGTAGAGACAATTGGTGTTGGCGGCATCATCGAGGTGTATAACCTTTCCGGGCAACGAATAAACGCGCCCGTGAGCAAGAGAGTTAATATCGTCCGCCGCGCAGACGGCTCCGTACGTAAAGTTATAACAAGATAAAGACAAAATCTAAAGGCATAAATGCGGAGTAACGGCTCCTCTCAGGTCGTTACTCCGCATTTCCGTTCCCCTATCTCACATGACGCCGGAGGCAGAATGTTCCCGTCAATCGTCGCGCTCCCAATCCGGTCGGCAACAATGCGCCCCGACGCCGGGTTCTTAATGTTCGTTATGCTCCCGCATATCCGCGCGTCAATATTAAAACTGTCTTCAAACGCACGGTCGCACGCCGCGTCGAACGTGCAATCCTCTATCGTAACGCCGTTCATATAACACAACGGCTGCTCTCCAGATATCCGGCAACGAACCAAGCGGACGTTCCTTGAATGCCAACCGAGATACTCCCCGTCAAGCTCCGAGTCGTAAACGGTTACGTTATCACATTCCCAGAGAGCGTCCTTAGTCTTTATCCTTGCGTTGTGTATCTCCACGTCCCGACAGTATTGGAAGATGTATAACGAGTCGCTTGTTAGACCCTCGATGCGCACGTCCGTACAATACATAAACGGATACCTTCCCCCGTGCAACTCGATGTCCTCCGCTGTCAGACCCTTTATGTTCCAAAATGTTTCGTCCGCATCATTTATAACCACGTTCGTCAAACGCAAGTTCTCCATCTCCCGAAACAGCTTCGGCGCATCGATGATTGTGTCCCTCATCACCATATCCCGACTGTACCAGACAGCCGAACGTGCGGTAGAGCGGAAGCGGCAACCCGTTATCACGCTCCCGTCAACATGCCAAAGCGGGTACTTCCCGATAAACTCGCAGCCGTCAGCCTCTAGTCCAAAGCAACACTTCACCCCCGACTCCCCCTCCAATCTCCTTACGTTCTCGAGCCGCGTACCCCGCAAGCCGAACAGCGGGCGCTCGCCCCGGAAGCTCTCGTTACGTATAATCCGTTCCATTAAAACATAAAGTTTACAGCACGCGAACGTATGCGAAGACCGCCGCCGCGTGCCGTATTAATCAACGTTAGTTATTTTCCGGTCCGCCTGTAATCAGAGGTTCGGGTTCAACGTCTTCCAATCTCCGACCTTCGGCACGATGTCGAGCTCTACCAACTCGTCGCGCATAGCGCACAAGTGCTCATACGAAGCGTCGAGAGCGGCATTCTCCTCCGGCGTACCCGTCGGCACAATGTAATGGACGCCGTCTTTGTCGAGCGTCGTGTTCATCGCCATCATTATGTTCTTATACTTCTCGGTCTCGACGAATACCCCAGCGGGATAACGGAACGGCTCTCCGCCCATCACCGCACGAATCATTTCAACCGACAAATATGCCGGGCTTTGGAATGACGAACGCCCCCTGAGCTTGATTATCGCACTGCCGCCTTGTATCACGTCCGTCCGCATCTGTTCCCACTCCTCTGTCGGGAACTCCTCCGTTCCGATAATGTCTGTAAGGTTACGACCGTCAATCTTTACGTGGCTAAAGAATACCGCCATCTGCTCGCCATGCCCGCCGAACGTGGCGCAACCGGTAATCTCGCTCTGCTTTACGCCGAACTTCTTCGCCAGCGCGGAGAGAAGGCGCGTGGTGTCAAGAGCCGCAAGAGTGGTTACCTGACTCGGTTTCAAGCCCGAATAAAGAAGCGTTACGAGTCCGGTCAAATCCGCGGGATTGAAGATGACGACAACGTGTTTAACGTCGGGGCAATACATCTTTATATTCTCCCCCAAGCCTTTTGCAATCTCGCAATTCCCTTTAAGCAAATCCTCACGAGTCATACCCGCCTTACGAGGCGCACCGCCCGAAGAGATAATGTACTTGGCGTTCTTAAACGCCACAGCCGCGTCAGCCGTCGCCACAATATTAGCGTCGCCGAAGCCGCACTGGCGCATCTCCTCCGCCACTCCCTCAGGACCTATCTCCGGCGGAAATATATCATAAAGGCATATCTCCGATGTCAGACCCATCATAAGAGCGGTCTGAGCCATATTA
>JAJPZE010000228.1 GCA_021204565.1 Prevotella sp.
GCATTGCTCTCCGGTCCGCTCTCTTTCAGCCCGAGAATATCTTCGGTAAAGGTATGCATGGTTGAGGTCAAGCTGTCGAGGTCGGCGGCGGAGATCTTGCCTTTGCGGAGAGCGAGCCGGTTTATTACACGACAAGCGTCGAAGAGCAAACTGATGGCGACGGGCGTTTGGAAGTCGTCGTTCATAGCGTCGTATAGTTTATTCGGCAGGTCGTGCACAGCCTTTTCCGTCTCCGGGTCGGAGCCTTTGGCGGGCTGTATGCGCCGCAATCCTTTCATCCCTTGCATCAGGCGCGCGAACCCTCTCTCCGCCGCGACGAGGGCATCGTCGGAGAAGTCAAGCGTGCCGCGATAATGAGCGGAGAGGATGAAGAAACGGATAGTCATCGGGGCGAATGCTTTTGTAAGGAGCGGGTGCTTGCCGGTAAAGAACTCGTCGAGCGTTATGAAGTTGTTGTACGATTTCCCCATCTTCTTCCCGTTGATTGTAATCATATTGTTGTGCATCCAATACTTAACCGCCGGGTGCCCCATCGCCGCTTGCGCCTGC
Organism: Prevotella sp.; assembly: GCA_021204565.1. Taxonomy (GTDB): domain Bacteria; phylum Bacteroidota; class Bacteroidia; order Bacteroidales; family Bacteroidaceae; genus Prevotella. The sequence goes on from JAJPZE010000228.1 coordinate 550, forward strand.
GCTATTTCGCATTCGTGGTGCGGGAAGAGCAGGTCCATGCCGCCGCCGTGTATGTCGAACATCTCTCCGAGATACTTCCGCCCCATCGCCGTACACTCGCAATGCCAGCCCGGGAACCCCTCTCCCCACGGGCTGCGCCACCGCATTATATGCTCTTTCTGCGCCTTTTTCCAAAGGGCGAAATCGGCTTGGTTGCGTTTCTCCTCTACGCCGGCGAGGGAGCGCGAGGCGTCTAAAGTGTTCTCCAAGCTGCGTCCGGAGAGCACGCCGTACTTATAATCGCGGTTGTACGCCTCTATGTCGAAATACACGGACCCGTTGGAGACGTAAGCGTATCCGTTGTCTAAAATCTGCTGTACGAGCTCTTGTTGCTCTATTATATGTCCGGTTGCGTGCGGCTCGATCGAAGGGGGCAAGACTCCCAAGCGGCGCATAGCGTCGTTGAAACGCCGGGTATAATAGTTCGCCACCTCCATTGGCTCGAGCCGGTCGATACGCGCTTTCTTCGCGATTTTGTCTTCCCCGTCGTCCGCGTCGTATTCTAAATGCCCCACATCGGTTATGTTCCTCACGTAACGGACTTTGTAGCCGAGGTGGCGCAGATAGCGGAAGACGATGTCGAACGTTATTGCGGGGCGGGCGTGCCCTAAGTGCGCGTCGCCGTAAACGGTAGGTCCGCAGACGTACATACCGACGTGCGGAGCGTTTATCGGCTCAAATCGTTCCTTGCGCCGGGTAAGCGAATTGTATATCAGAAGTGTTTGTTTCTCCATTGTCGTATGGCTTGTTACGAAGCGCAAAGATAGGTATAAAATCCCGTTAGAGCCCCTCTGCGCGGATGATTATTTATATCTTGCACTATTTTATCCGTTCACGTTTTGCCGGGCGTGACCCCATATCATGGGGGGCCTTAAACACATATCATGGGTACCCATAACCCCATATCATGCCCCGCAAAACCTAAGCTCATGCTTGGCGTTGATTATCAATACGTTACGCATAACCCCTCTTGCACTATTTTGACATGTGCCCTCTCCGCACCTGCGGGATGGAGAAACGAATGCGGGCGGACAACCGGCTTCATCGGTTGTCCGCCCGCATAAAGATGCCGCAAAAGCGTTTATTTGAGGAGACGCCGGGCGAGCTTGTCAAGCATGTCGCGCGTCATCGTGTCGAGGTCGTACTCCGGTCGCCAGCCCCATTCGTTTCTTGCGCAGGTATCGTCGAGCGAGTTGGGCCACGACTCGGCAATAGCTTGGCGGAGCGGATCGGTCTTGTACTCGATTTTGAAACCGGGCTTAAGCGAAAGTATCGCGTTATAAATTATCTCGGGACAGAACGACATTGAGGCGATGTTGAATGCGTTCCTGTGCTTGAGCTTCGACGGGTCGGCCTCCATAATCTCTATTGCGGCGCGGAGCGCGTCGGGCATATACATCATATCCATGTATGTGTCTTGCTTTATCGGACATACGAACGTCTCGCCCCTGACCGCCGCGTAATAGATGTCAACGGCGTAGTCGGTCGTTCCGCCGCCCGGAGGCGTAACGTACGAAATCAGACCGGGGAAGCGGACGGAGCGGGTATCAACGCCGAAGCGGACGTAATAATAATCGCTCAGGAGCTCACCGGCAACTTTCGTTACGCCGTAGATAGTTTTCGGATTACGTATCGTATCCTGGGGCGTCTTGTCTTTCGGCGTATCGTCTCCGAATGATCCGATAGAGCTCGGAGTAAACACGGCGCAGTGCTTTTCCCGCGCTACTTCGAGCACATTATACAGTCCCCCCATTCCGATACGCCACGCCAGCTGCGGTCTCGCCTCAGCTACGGCGGAGAGTAATGCGGCAAGGTTGTATACGGTATCTATGCCGTAGCGCGTTACGACATCGGCAATCTGCTCCGCATTCGTTACGTCGCAAACCGCCGAAGGTCCCGTTTCGAGCAGCTCGCCGTGCGGCTCCGCACCGGGTATATACCCCGCGACGATGTTTCCCGTATAAGTTTTCCGCAATTTCATAGTCAGCTCCGAGCCGATCTGACCCGTAGAGCCGATAACCAAAATATTCTTCACGATAATTTTGTATGGGTTAGTTTAACTTTTCGGAGCAAAGGTAGAGAGATTTCAAGCGTCAGTACAAAATTTTTCATTCCTTTTTGCGCGTAATTCGAAAGAATGTTGGATATTTGTCAAAGAGTAAGGAGAAAAGTTCGGCGGGAAATAACGAGACGTAAACCTATTATTAACAAACTGGCATATATGTACGGACAAATGAAAGAGTTCCTGGCTAAGGAACTGGCGGACATCAAGTCTGCGGGCTTGTATAAAGACGAGCGTATAATCACCACCCCCCAACGGGCGGACATCAGCGTGAGCACGGGTCAGGAAGTTCTTAACTTCTGCGCGAACAATTATTTGGGTTTGTCGGACAACGCCCGGCTCATAGCTGCGGCAAAGGACGCGATGGACTCACACGGGTTCGGGATGTCGTCGGTGCGCTTCATCTGCGGCACGCAAGACCTTCACAAACAACTCGAAGCCGCCATTGCCGATTATTTCAAGACGGAAGACACCATCCTTTACGGCTCGTGTTTCGACGCTAACGGCGGTCTCTTCGAGCCGCTCTTCACCGACGAGGACGCAATTATATCCGACTCTCTCAACCACGCATCGATTATAGACGGTGTGCGCCTGTGCAAGGCGAAGCGGTATCGCTACGCCAACGCGGATATGAACGACTTGGAGAAATGTCTGGTCGAGGCCGGGGCGCAGCGACATCGCATTATCGCTACCGACGGCGTGTTCTCTATGGACGGTAATGTCGCGCCGATTGACAAGATATGCGACCTGGCGGAGAAGTACGACGCGCTGGTGATGGTAGACGAGTCGCACTCCGCCGGCGTAGTGGGTCCGACGGGGCACGGCGTGGCGGAGCTGTACGACGCATACGGACGTATCGACATCTTCACGGGCACGTTAGGCAAATCGTTCGGCGGGGCTATGGGCGGCTTCACCACAGGCCGGAAAGAGATTATCGACCTGTTGCGCCAGCGTTCGCGTCCGTATCTGTTCTCCAATTCCGTCGCTCCGGCAATCATCGGAGCCAGCCTCGAGATGTTCCGGATGTTGAAAGAGAGCGACGCTCTGCACACCAAACTGATGGACAACGTTGTGTATTTCCGCGACAAGATGTTGGCTGCGGGCTTCGATATCAAGCCGACACAGAGCGCAATATGCGCCGTAATGCTCTACGACGCCAAGCTCTCTCAGGACTTCGCCGCTAAGATGCAGGAGGAGGGGATATACGTTACGGGATTCTATTACCCGGTCGTACCGAAAGGACAAGCGCGTATCCGCGTGCAGCTCTCCGCTTGTCACGAGCACACACACCTCGACAAAGCCGTCGCCGCATTCATACGGACGGGAAAGGAATTGGGCGTTATCAAGTAATTAGCCGTTTTCTTTCTCCTTATTTATAATATATACTTACGGGATACGTTATAAATAATGTAATTAAGTGTGAAGTTGCATATTCGGCGATTTATACTCTTGGTTTTCTTTATGCCGGGCATAGCGTTTGCCCGGCATAAAGAGAACCTTTCGGCAAACTTGGAGATAGCGGCGGAGGCGCAGGGCAGTCTGTCCGACGGCGTCACACCTCTTTGGCTCAACGCCAATAAGTACGGTTTGTCGTCGCTCGAAGAGACAAACGGATACCTGCGAGTGTCGGCGTTGCGCCCTGCGGAGCGTGATGATGCCCGCCGTTGGCGTTGGGGCTATGGCGTGGATGTTGCGGTTGCGGGGAACTACACCTCCACTCTCGTCGTCCAACAGGCGTATGCGGAGCTCGCTTGGGGGCACGGTTTGCTCTCCGTGGGGAGCAAAGAAGAGCCGGTAGAGCTGAAAAACAACCGCCTGTCGAGCGGGAGCCAGACGCTGGGGAACAACGCCCGCCCCGTCCCGCAAGTGCGTTTGTCGCTCCCCGATTATTGGACCATACCGGGCTTGAAGCGGTGGGTGCACGTCAAAGCGCATATTGCTTACGGGCGCTTCACCGACGACCGCTGGCAACGGCACTTCACGAAAGAGGCGCGGCAAACGGCGCTCGACGAGGGGAAGAACAAAGACCTGAGACGCGGACGATATTGCACCGACGTGCTCTATCACTCCAAAGCCGTATATCTGAAAATAGGTAACGAAAACAAGTGTCTGCGCCATTTCTCCCTCGAATTAGGCGCGGAGATGGCGTGCCAATTCGGAGGAACAATACACTACGTTAACTCTTCCGGCAACCTGACAACCCTCAAGAACCCGACCGGCATCTCCAGCTACATACACGCATTAACCTCAGGCGGGCAGGACGTAACCGACGGTACGTACCCCAACGAAGAGGGCAACCATCTCGGACAAGCTATGGCGAGGCTCAACTACGACGACGATGCTTGCGGCGTTTCGCTCTACTTTGACCATTTCTTCGAGGACCTCTCGGGGATGATCCTCCTTGATTACGACGGATACGGAGAGGGGGACGACTGGAACACGCACGTCGAACACAAATATTACCGTTTCCCTTTGAAAGACTTTATGGTCGGGGCGGAGCTGCGCCTGAAGTATACCAACGTGGTGAAAAACATCGTCTTTGAATACCTGATAACGAAGTTCCAAAGCGGTCCGTACAACCACGACCGCACGCAAAATATATCCGACCACCTCGCCGGAGCGGACGATTATTACAACCACAGCATGTATAACAGCTGGCAACACTGGGGGCAAGTGATGGGCAATCCTCTGTATTTGTCGCCTATATACAACGAAGACGGGCTGATACTCGTGGCTAACAACCGCTTCAAAGCCCTGCACTTGGGGTTTGACGGCTCGCCTTTTAAACATCTCGACTACCGTTTCCTCGCCTCTTGGCAAGCGGGCTGGGGAACGTACAGCTACCCTTACACGAAGCGCAAAACCGAGTTCAGCGCGATGTTGGAGGCATCGTATTCATTTAAAAACGATTGGCAATGCACCGCCGCAGTAGGGCTCGACCGGGGCGAGATACGGGGAAACAACGTCGGATTCCAACTCTCGGTGAGCAAAGTATTATGGCGCGGAGCGGGTTATAAATCATCTAAAAAGCAATGAGACATCTCCTTACGGCAATCGTAATCACGGTTTTTGCGGCGCCGGCGTTTATCGCTTGCACTCTTGAGCATATCGACAACGGCGACCTCGACGGCTTTTGGCATTTCGAGCGAATGGATACGCTCGCCACAGGAGGTGTTCTCGACCTGAGCGGCGACTTGCTCTTCTGGGCGTTTCAAGCCAAACTGATGCATACCCAGGGCGACACTACGAGCTATTATTTCCGCTTTTCGCACGAGGGGAATACCCTTGTCGTATACAGTCCCTACGCCGACCACGGACATCAGGACCAAACGAATGGCGGCGACATACCCGTAACCGACCCCGCCGTGCTCCGTGTTTACGGCATACAATCGCTTGCCGATACCTTTTATATAGAGAAGCTCACAAGCGGGAAGATGACGCTTTATACGCCCTTGCACCGATTGTATTTCACTAAGTTCTGACCATTTCCGGCGTGCGGTAAAGCCCTGATGTTCGTCTCCATATTGTTACATATCCTCGCATTCGTATGCAGCTTCGCCACGGCGGTAATGCTCATGCGCGGGCTCCTCTCCATATATCACAAGGCGCACAACGCCCGGTCCGCCGGTCCGAACGAGCCGTACGAAGTGCCCAAGACGGGCGGCGTGGTTATTCTCCCGGCAATGATTGTCGGGGTGATTGTGGTGATGGCGGTTCAGCTGATATTCTCTTCCGCCGACGACGTGGTGCGCGTCTCGTCGTTCATACCTGCCGGCGGACTGCTTCTCGTCTATGCTCTCGCCACGATAGAGGATATCTTGGACACGAGCCGTTGGCAGCGGCAGACGGTTGTGTTGGTGGCTTGCGCGGCGCTTCCGGTAATCGGGCTTTATATAAATGATTTGTACGGGTTCTTCGGGATCCGGCATGTGAGCTGGACTACGGGGTTCATCATCACGTTCATACTTACGCTCCTGACGGTCAAGGCGTTGGAAGCGCTGAACACTATCGACGGGTTGTTCGCCGGGACAAGCGGGTTCATGCTTGTCGTCTTCGGCATTGGCTTCTGCTCAATGGGGCAAAATATCTATGCGTCGATGGCGTTTGCGCTCGCCGGGGCGGTGGTTGCGTTCCTGCGTTACAATCTCTTTGGCGACGACAAAATAGGGGACAAGGTGCGCACGGGGCACGCCGGCGTGCTCATAATTGCCTTCTGCATCGCGTATCTAACCCTTAAATACGCGATGGATAACCGCAACGTTATCTCGGCGCACGATGATGCCTTGCTCCTCCCCTACTCCCTTTTGGCGCTCCCTATATTCGAGTATATCCGTGTCCGGGCTGTCTCTTCCTGGCACGGGACAAAGCCCGCCGACCGCGATAAACGCCGTATTCAGCACATAATACTTGCCAAAGGATTCACTCCGGAGCAAGCAACGGGCATCATTTTAATAGGCGAGGCGATTATCCTGACCGTAAATTTGTTGCTTCATCACCTGTTCAATCTCAACATCACATGGATTGTCATAATCAACATCGCCGGATATGTGGAGCTGTTGCGGGTAGTGTCGGAGAAGATTGAAGTACCCAAGCCGAAAGTCTTCATCATACCCGACGACTTCAAGGACTATAAGGGAGAGCCGGGATTAGTAAGCATCATAATGCCGACGTACAACTCTTCGGAGTTCGTTGCGGACAGCATTGAGAGCATCATAGCGCAGACCTATAAGAACTGGGAATTAATTATAACCGACGATTGCAGCAGCGACAACACCGTCGAAATAGTCCGGACGTACGCCGAAAAGGACGCCCGCATCGTGCTGATACGCAACGAAGTGAACGGCGGAGCGGGCGTTTCGCGGAACAGGAGCATAGCCAATGCCCGCGGACAGTACATCTCGTTCTGCGATAGCGACGACCGTTGGATGCCCAAGAAGCTCTCTCTGCAAGTCGAATTTATGCGTACGAAGAACGTTGCCCTTTGCTTCGCGCCGTATTATTCCTGCGACGAGAACAGCCAATACCGGGGGTATGTGAGCGCGCCGGAGCGGATTAGCCTGTTCGAAATGATGTGCGACAACAAGATTGGATTCCTCACCTGCATATACGATACATCAGTTCTCGGCAAGCATCTTATGCCTACGCAACGCAAGGCAGAGGACTACGCAATGCTTTTGGGCATAATGCGAAAGTGCCGACATGCTTACAGCGTAAGGACGCCTTTGGCATTCTACAGAGTCCGTCCGGGCAGCCTAAGCAGCGACAAAATTAGTCTCTTGAAATACAACGCCCAAGTTTACACCCACGTCTTTGGTTGGGCAAAACCAATCAGCTACGCATTTCTCTTCGCTATATTTCTCCCCACTTACTTCACCAAACGCCTGAAAAACATCGTCATCAACGCCGCGCGTTCGGCATAGTTTCAAGGGTTTACCCTTTATATAATAGGGAGACGGTCAACGCAAGAGATGTTCCCGGATTGTCGCCAATATACGGGTTAAATAAAGGATGAAGTTATATCTCCCGACGTCGGACAGCCATATGCGCGTGTAACGAACACATAATACCCAAACCATGTGCAGCCTCCACGCCGGGCTTCGCCGTTTCCGGCTCGCCGAGCCGGAGCGCATCCTGACGAAATAAAACGTATCGGATGGCGCGAGTTTTATAACCTTTATCCGTTTTGAAAGGGCGAACATAAAGACCGCATCCTGACTTCGTATGCAGGCGGTGTCGAACTTTACCGAGCCTATAACCTCTCTCGGAATAAGTTTGCACCAAACTGCGGAGAGGAAACTGCGGGCATTAAGCACGTTCAGAGTTTTGGCATTGCTGAGCCGCTTGTACGCTTCGGCAACGTAATACGGGCGTTCCTCTCCCGTCCGCTCATCTGTCGCGCACAGGTTGGCTTGCGTTATTCCGTCGCTAACGGCATTGTCCAAGAGGTTTTCAAGATAGTTCAAGCTCATCCAATCGTCGTCATCCACGAACGTTACATACCTGCCCCGGGCGCGTTCGAGCCCGATATTCCTCGCGTTCGACACGTTGCCGTAGTCGGTCTGAACAACGCTCGCGTTCATCTCCGGATACCCTCCCAACGCATTATTTATCTGCGTCAGATACGGCTCGGCGCACCCGTTGAGCACTATAATCACCTCGTAAAGCTCCTTTGAAAGCGTCTGCAAAGCGAGGGTCTCAATACATTTCGAGATGTATTCGCCCGGCTTATACGTCGGGAGAATTACCGTAATTTCGGGTCGTTGATTATTTGCAATCATACGTTATTTGCTTATCTTCGCCCGCTCGGCGAGCAGGTATTCACGGAACTCTTTCAAGACTTTATACCCCTCGCCGCGTTTGCCCGTGAGGCTCTTTATCCAAAGCAACATGCGGTTGGATTGCAGGAAACGGCGGAGCATGACGCGGCGGCTGATGCCTTTCTTCGCATATAACGCCGCGTTGACTTCAAACAAACGCCGTTCGTAATCCGCGCTCGGGCGGCGTTCCGACGCAAGATGTATGTAATGCAACGTCCTCTCGAACGCGAAACAACGCGCGCCGAAGAGACGTTTCATACGGTAATGCAAGTCCTCCTCTTCGCCGTAAAGGAAGTTCGTCTCGTCGAATCCGCCGGCGGCTAAGAACATCTCCCGGCGAACGAAAAAGCACGAACCGTGAATGTACATATACTTCGGCAGGTACCAATCGATGCGGTTACAAAAGGCATAAAGCAATATTCTGAGCCAGCCGTTCACGAACCACGTCGGGTAAAAAGACCGGTTGCTCCGCCGCGTTTCGGAGAACATCTGAACCATCCCCAACGCTCCGAGCCCGTCATTTCCCTCAAATCGCGACACGGCACGCGAGAAGACGGGCTCGCAGAGCCGCACATCCGGGTTCATAATCATCACCACGGGGGCGGTTGCGGCGCGTATCCCGACGTTATTGCCCTGCCCGTAACCGTCGTTCGAAGCGTTCTTTATCAGGGTTATATCTTCGCCCCAAAGCCGTTTGATGCGTGCGAACATCGCATCGGCGGAGCGGCTGTTGTTGTCGACGACAATCAGTTCGAGCTCCCCTTCGGGCAGGTCGGAATGAGTCTTAACCGACTTAATACAGTCGAAGATGTCCGCCTCGCTGTTGTATGTAACTATGACTATTGCCAGCCGCTTCATCACCCGCGCGCCGCTTCTTTATATATTTCGGCAGTCATGCGCGCGATATTTGCCCATGAGCGGCTGCCCTCGGCGAAATCGTTATGTATGTTCGCCGCCATCTTCTCCAACACTCCCGGCCGAAGCATACTCTCCACTGCCGAAGCGATAGCGTTGCTGTCGCGGGGAGCGACAAGCAGTCCGTGCCGCCCGGAAGTAAGCATATCCGCCAGTGCGCCCGTGTCCGTCGCAATCACCGGCTTGTCTAACGCGAAGCTGCTCATAATTACGCCGCTTTGCGTAGCATCGGTATAAGGGCATACAACCATACGTGCGCCGCTGATTAAACTTACCAATTCGCCGTCGGTAACGAAGCGGTTAATAACTTGTACGGGCAGTTCGCGCGTATACTGTCGTATGTCGAAATCGAACTTGCCCCTGCCTGCAACGACCAACGACAGCTCCTTATGCCCCGCCTCATACAACTCCTTAAACGCCTCGCACAGGTATTTTATCCCCTTGTGAGGATTGATACTGCCCGCAAAAAGGATATAATTCTCCGGGAGCGGAAGCTCCTCCGGCCCGGTCTGACGCAAACTCTCGTAAACGCCCAGCCCCGTCGTGAATATCTTCTTATTATATAAATTATAAGTACTGACAAACTCTTCGCGAAGCCGTTCGCTAAGGATTATAAAGTTATTAACCCTGCGCAGGGCGACGCTCCGGTGCAGTCGGTTGAGCCAACCGGTATCGCTTGAATGCGGAAGAGGGTCGTGCATGGTCATCACCATGTGCCGGCGAAGACGGTATAAGATGAAGCTGCCGTAGCGCAGAGGCGACGTTACGTGCACTACGTCGAAGTCGTGACGGCGGATATAAACATACATCTCGTTCACCGCCCGCAACGACGACGGAGCCCAGTCGTGCGCCTTCGGCATATTCACAACATAAATCTGGCTCGACGGGAGCCACGCTTTCAAGCCCGACAACGACGGGTATTCACGCGCCGGCACCAGCCCTCCTTTTGGGTATAACGCAGGCAAATTAATCACCGTGCCCTGACGCGACGACGGCGAAATCATCAGGAAATAAATCACCTCATGACCCAATAAGCGAAGCTCGCGCAACAACGGCAGGTCGCAATCGGCAAGAAACGGGGTTGAGATATATGCAATTTTCATGCTCGCGAAGTTAATGTATAATTCCCGTCTGCGGTCAACCGATAATTATGTTTACATTTATCGATACGCCGAAGGCGCTCTGCTTTTAGGCGCCCGGAGTGCGGGTTATGAACCGTCATTTGGCGGTTACGCTCGTGCTTGTAGTGTTGTTTGTCAGCGTATAAGGCGTGCCGGAGGCGAGGCGGGGCGTACTCATTATAATCTGATAACCGTTGCTCGAGCCGCCTCCGATGCTCCCG
>JAJPZE010000212.1 GCA_021204565.1 Prevotella sp.
AGGCTAATGGTTATCTTTGTGAAGTTGTTACTTACCATTGTATCTTTCTTAAAAGCCATATCCTTTAATAGTTCAGAAGTGATTAGTCCAATTTAATACTCAGCCCGAGACCGCGCAACTCGTGCAACAATACATTAAGCGATTCGGGTATGCCCGGTGTCGGCATTGCATCCCCTTTGACTATAGCTTCGTAGGTCTTTGAGCGCCCCGTGGTGTCGTCCGACTTAACGGTCAGAATCTCTTGCAATACGTGCGACGCGCCGAACGCCTCAAGTGCCCACACCTCCATCTCTCCAAATCGCTGTCCGCCGAATTGTGCCTTACCGCCGAGCGGCTGTTGGGTTATGAGAGAGTAGGGACCTATCGAGCGGGCGTGCATCTTATCCTCTACCATGTGCCCGAGCTTGAGGAAATAGGTTATACCTACTGTGGCTGGCTGGTCGAACATCTCCCCCGTCTCGCCGTCGTAGAGGTGAGTGGAGCAATAACGCGGCAACCCCGCTTTATCCGTCCATTCGTTGAGGTCGTCGAGGTGTGCGCCGTCGAACACCTGTGTTGCGAACTTAACTCCCAAGCGCTTGCCCGCCGCGCCGAGCACGGCTTCGAATATCTGGCCAAGATTCATACGCGAGGGCACGCCAAGCGGGTTGAGTACGAGGTCGACGGGCGTCCCGTCCTCGAGGAACGGCATATCCTCTACGTGCACCACTTTCGACACGATGCCTTTGTTGCCGTGCCGTCCGGCAAGCTTATCGCCCACGCCAATCTTGCGCTTCTTCGCTACGTACACCTTCGCCATTTGCAATATACCCATCGGCAACTCGTCGCCGATAGTGATGGCGAACTTCCTGCGTTTAAGCTCGGCGTCAAGCTGTTTATACTTGTGCAGGTAGTTCATTATCAGCCTCTGTATCAGCGAATTGATATGTGCATCGTCGGTCCACTCGTTGGATTGTATGCCGTCGTAGTCGAGGTTCTTCAACGCCGCTACGTCGAACTTACTGCCTTTCGTTATAATCTCAGCACCCGAATAATCCTTTATTCCCTTGCATTTCTTGCCTTTGGTGAGGGTCTTCAATTTGTCAACGAGTATGTCTTTAAGGTCGTTGTTCTTTGCCTCGTATTCCTTGTCAAGGTTTTCAATCAACACCTTGTCCTGCTTCTTTGATTCGCGTGTTTTCATTGCCCGCGAGAAGAGCTTCTTGTCGATTATCACGCCGGAGAGCGACGGATTGGCTTTGAGCGAAGAGTCCTTCACATCGCCCGCCTTGTCGCCGAATATCGCGCGGAGCAACTTCTCTTCCGGTGTAGGTTCCGATTCGCCCTTTGGCGATATTTTGCCGATGAGGATGTCTCCCGGCTCAACATGTGCGCCTATACGGATGATTCCGTTCTCATCCAAATCCTTAGTTGCCTCTTCGCTAACGTTCGGTATGTCCGACGTGAACTCCTCCACGCCGCGTTTTGTCTCCCGCACGTCGAGCGAATACTCATCAACGTGAACCGAAGTCAGTATATCCTCGCGTACTAACCTCTCCGACAATACAATCGCGTCCTCATAGTTGTAGCCTTTCCAAGGCATATACGCTACGAGCAAGTTCCTGCCAAGCGCAAGCTCTCCGTTCTCCGTTGCGTATCCCTCGGTCAGGATATCGCCTTTCTTCACCCTTTGACCTTTCTTGCATATCGGACGCAGGTCAATCACCATATTCTGATTAGTGCGGCGGAACTTCGGACTACGATATTCTTTAAGCGCCGGCTCGAAGCTGACAAACTCTTCGTCCTCCGAACGGTCGTAAAGAATACGTATGGTTGTCGCGTCAAGATACTCTACTATGCCGTCGCCCTCTGCGGCAATCATCGTGCGCGAATCCTCACATAGCTGTTTCTCCAAGCCGGTGCCGACAATCGGTGCGTCGTTATGAAGCAACGGCACAGCTTGGCGCATCATATTGCATCCCATCAGCGCGCGGTGTCCGTCGTCGTGCTCAAGGAACGGAATAAGACACGCCGACGCCGACGCTGCTGGGGCGACACATCCATCAGACTTACCTGAGCCGGCGGTACAACGGGGTAATCAGCATCCTTGCGGCACTTCACTACCTTGCGAATGAACGAGCCGTCGGCACGCAAGGGCGCATTCCCCTGACCGATAACGAGCCCCTCCTCTTCCTCGGCAGTGAGATAAACAACGTGGTTGTTGTTCATATCCACCTTCGAGTTCGATACCTTCCTGTATGGCGTCTCTATAAACCCGAGATTGTTTATCTTCGCATATACGCAAAGCGACGATATAAGACCGATGTTCGGACCCTCAGGACTTTCAATCGGGCACAACCGCCCGTAGTGCGTATAGTGAACATCACGTACTTCGAAGCCCGCCCTCTCGCGCGACAGACCGCCGGGTCCTAATGCCGACAAACGGCGCTTATGCGTAATCTCCGCAAGAGGATTGGTTTGGTCCATGAATTGCGAAAGAGGATTGGTGCCGAAGAACGAGTTGATGACGCTCGAAATAGTCTTGGCATTGATAAGGTCGGTCGGGGTGAACACCTCGTTGTCGCGCACGTTCATCCTTTCTTTTATCGTGCGGCTCATACGCGCCAGTCCGATATTGAACTGGTTAGCCAACAACTCTCCGACAGTTCGCACGCGGCGGTTGCTCAAATG
>JAJPZE010000172.1 GCA_021204565.1 Prevotella sp.
GAGGGACGGGACGGCACTTGGTACAGCGACTCCGGACTGACCTTTATCTTCAAAGACGTGGAGCATGTACGTATGGCGCAATTCGTGCAGAGCACACCCGGCGAGGTGGATTTGAATATCGTCGCGGACGCCGCGTTCTCCGATACCGACCGGCAACGAATTACCGAACTGATGAACAAAACGATAGGCGCGGACAATATGATTGTCAATATAAATCTCGTCCGGGAGACGGACTTAATCTACTCGCCGAACAACAAATTGACGCTCGTGGTGCGGGTTTAACGATTTCGATATATGATAATCACTATCAGCGCATACTCTGCATATAAGGACAGATTCGGCGGGTACCTGCGGCGCGAAACCGGGATTTGTCGCGCCCTTTCGGGGCGTATGGCGGCGGGTGCGAACCTGCCGGAGGGAAGCCGCCGGTGGGGTGCGTGCGGTTGTGCGTATGGTGTGATGAACGTTATTAAATAAACAGGAGGATAGACAATGAATAAGAAAGCTCGTGATATAAGCGTGGATATTCTCAAGCTGTTGGCGGTGGTTTGCGTCATCAATTCCCACCTTGACGTGGCGTATGGAAAGTATGCCTTATTAGCCACGGGGGGGGCTATAGGAGACAATCTTTTCCTATTTTGCTCCGGATTTACCCTTTTCTTGGGAAATGCGCTCAGATTTGATTTATACTATAAACGGCGCATCAACCGCATCTATCCGTCGGTGTTTGCCGCGTTGTTCATTCCGCTGATACTTGGCTTGAGCTCGTTCAGTTCGCTCACCATACGCTCGTTCACGAGCAGTGGTTTCATAGAGTTCATAATGATTTATTATGTCATCTTGTGGTTCGTGAGGATGTATTTCAGGAATAAGATTTGGTGGGTTTTCTTCTTGTTGATGACAGTTACGCTCGCGGCTTATTACCCATATCCTTATAAATACGGAGTAAGTAGCGACGGACTATACGACAAGACCGACTTCCGTTGGATACCTTACTTCGGGTCGATGTTGCTCGGGGCATATATCGGTTCGATACGCGAAAAGCTGAGGTTTAATATAAAAAAGGATCTCATTAAACTTATTGTTTGTCTGCTCCTCTTCTACGGTATTCAACTCCTTGCGATGTATTATACGGCGGTTGCGCCCTGGCAAATAGTAACGTTGCTTCCCCTCTACGGCGTGGTGTATTATACATATAAGTGTTGCAACGGAGCGTTATGCCGCAGGCTGTACAATACCAAGACGGGCAACGCCGTCATAATGATTATCGGGGGATTATGTTTGGAAACGTACCTGATACAGTTCCGTGTTATCGCTCTTTTCGGGGATAAACTGAACTTCCTCTTCCCCCTTAACATAATCCTTATATTCATTACGTCGGTTGCCGCCGCGTATGTCGTCCGTTGCTTCGCCCGTCTGTTCAGCCAAACGTTCCGTACGGAGGACTACGAATGGAGAAAGGTTTTCTCTTTATATCTATAATTGTCCGGTTGCGCGCGGTGTCGTACGCGCGGGCGACCGGAAGTAAACGGAATTACATTTAGAATATGAATATCAGTATTTTCGGTCTCGGCTACGTGGGTTGCGTGGGCGCGGCTTGTTGTGCCCGTCTGGGGCATAAAGTGATTGGCGTGGATGTGTCGGAGAACAAGGTGAAGCTTATAAACAGCGGGCGCCCGACCATCATTGAGGACGATATTGAAGCTCTGTGCCGCGAGGGGCACGAGCGGGGGTTGCTCTCCGCCACGACGGACACGCACGCCGCGGTGCACGGCAGCGAAGTGTCGTTTATTGTCGTCGGCACGCCCGGCACGAAAGAGGGTCATCTCAACCTCGAGTATATCTACACCGTATCGCGGCAGATAGGCGAGGCGTTGCGCGACAAGGACTCGTTTCATATTGTCGCCATACGTTCGACGGTGCTCCCCGGCACAAACGAGCGCGTGGGGAATATCATTGCGGAGGCGAGCGGACGGGTTCGCGGGCGGGATTTCACGGTGGTGAGCAACCCCGAGTTCTTGCGTGAGGGCACGAGCGTGCACGATTATTTCAACCCGCCCTTTACGCTCATAGGCACCGATTCCCCCCGCGCGGAGCGGACGTTCCGCGAGTTGTACAAGGACATCAACGCCGAATTTATATCGACAGACATCAAGGTGGCGGAGATTATGAAATACGTGGGCAACACCTATCACGCCCTGAAAATAGTGTTCGGCAACGAGGTCGGCAACATATGCAAGGCCCTCGGCATCGACAGCCATAAGGTAATGGAGATATTCTGTAAGGATACCCGGCTCAACATCTCCCCTTATTATTTCAAGCCCGGTTTCGCATACGGCGGCTCGTGTCTGCCCAAGGATTCGAAGGCGTTTCGCGTGCTCGCGCGGGATATGTATGTAGATGTGCCGGTGATTAACAGTATCGACACGAGCAACGAATTGCAAAAAAAGAACGCCGTTGAGCTGATTGCAGCCAAAGGCAAACGCAACGTCGGAATACTCGGTTTGAGCTTTAAGGCGGGGACGGACGACCTCCGGTGCAGCCCGATAGTTGATGTCGTGGAGCGCTTGTTGGGTAAGGGCTTCGCCGTCAGAATCTACGACAAGAACGTCAAGGTGAGCGAGTTGACGGGCACGAACCTCGACTTCATTATGGCGAAGATACCT
>JAJPZE010000163.1 GCA_021204565.1 Prevotella sp.
CCCGAAACTTGTTCGCGCATGATACTCAACCGGATATCCATACTCAATTTTAAGAACCTCAGGCAGGTCGAGACCTGCTTTTCCCCCAACATAAACTGCCTCATAGGCAACAATGGAGAGGGCAAGACAAATCTCCTCGACGCTATATATTACCTGTCTTTTTGCCGGAGCAGCAACAACCCGGCCGACGCTCAACTCATCACTCACGACGAGGAATTCTTCTCCATAGAGGGGCAATACACCCATGACGATGCAAGCACGGAGACAGTCAATTGCAGCCTCAAACGAGGTCATAACAAGGTTTGCAGACGCAATCGCAAGGCATACAGGCGTCTGTCGGAGCATATCGGGCTTATCCCGCTCGTACTTGTTACCCCGCAAGACTCTTTATTGGTCGAGGCGGCAGCCGACGAGCGGCGGCGCTTTATGGATGTTGTTATCTCGCAATACGACCCGGCGTACATCGTCGCACTCGGTAATTACAATAAGGCTCTACAACAACGAAACGCCATGCTGCGTGCCGAAACGGAGCCCGATTTGTCCCTTATCGAGCTATGGGAAGAGGAGATGGCGCAATACGGCAGTGCGGTTTACGCGAAGCGAAACGCATTTATCAGCGAGTTCACTCCTTGTTTTCAACATATCTACGACATCATCTCCGGCGGGCGGGAGAAGATAGATTTAAGCTACGTATCGCACGGCTTGAGGGGCGATTTGCTCGACGTTATACGGAGCGGAAGAGATAAGGACAGAGCGGTCGGCTTTTCGCTTCACGGCATACACCGCGACGATATCGACCTGCGTCTCGGCGGATATAACATAAAGCGCGAGGGCAGCCAGGGGCAACACAAAACGCTGGTTTTGTCGATGAAGTTGGCGCAGTTTGACTTCCTTCGCCGTACGCGGAGCGGCACCACGCCCTTGCTTCTTCTCGACGATATATTCGATAAATTGGATGCCGGGAGAGTGGAGAAGATAGTCTCTCTCGTGGCGTCAGACGCTTTCGGACAGATATTCATCACCGACACGAACCGAACTCATCTCGACAATATCCTCTCTTCGACGAGCGAGGGATATAAGCTCTTTCACGTCGAGAACGGCGCTCTGTCAGTACAATCGGAGGTCTGAAATAACGAATGCGCCCGCGCGCTTGTTGAGCTTCTCGATAAGTTCAGCGCGGCGCATAGATAAGTCGGAACGCAATGCCGGACCGGTAATGCCGACGAATAATGTTTGGTTCTTAATGAATTTATTTGTGGTTTGTTTAGCTACGAACTCGCCCGCAACCTCGTCCCAAGCGTCGATAATGCGCTTCTGAAGCAGAGGTGTTTCGAGCCCTTCGCTACGCATAACGCGGTCGAGAATGTCGCTTATCGCCTGCGGCTTCACCCTAAACATAATCCACGTCCATATCTTTAACGTCCGTCGGAATGCCCTCAACTATCTGGTAAGGGAAACACACGCCGCGCAGGAATGCATTTCCGACGCGGGGCAAGAAGCGGTCGTAATATCCCTTGCCCCGCCCCAAGCGCTGTCCGCCAAGCGTGAACGCCACGCCCGGAACAAGGACATAATCAATATCGCCGTAGCTCGCAAACACTTCGCCCTTAGGTTCGAGGATGCCGAACATGCCCTCGCGCAGGTCCGAACGACCGTTATAACGCCGCAAAACCATATTTTCCCCGTCCGTCACTTCGGGGAGCAAGACCGTCTTCCCCATAGCGAGAAGCGCGTCGCCAACGGCGCTGATGTCCGGCTCGTCGCCAAGCGGGCTGAACATCATAATGCACTTCGCGCGCCGCAAACGCTCGTCGCCAAGCAGACGCTCGCATATTTCTTCCGACCAAATATGCCGCTCCGTGTCCGTTGTCCGTTTATACCGGCGGCGTATCTCCGCCCGCAGTTCAGCCTTGTTCATTCTTCGCTTTCGTCCTCCTCTACATCCGGTGCCGGCGGCTTGGGGAATGCTTCGCCCGCCGCGAGAATTTCTTTCGCCTTAGCCACGACCTCATCGTCTTCGTTGACGTATTCCGTCCAGGCGCTCTCGCTCAACATATTATATATGATGCGGCTCTTGACGTAACGGTCGAGCAGAGAGTATGATTTGCGAATCATTACATTGCGCCTCTTCACTCCGTGTTCCTCTGCATAAGCGGCGAATTCCTCCACTAATCCCTGCCGCGAAAGATATGCTTTGAGCTCTTTGAGCGTCGGGTAATTCTTGAGTATATGGCGGTTGGCGTCGGTGTATGAGTACGCATACTGCAACACCAAACCGCTCATTGCGATCTGCTTGTAATATGAGGTAACGTCGGTTGTGTCCTCAGCTACGAAGATGTCCGGAGTAATTCCGCCGCCCTCGTAAACCGTCCTGCCGTTCGACGTAAAGAACGCTTTGCCCGTGTGTTTGATACTGTCTTCGGAGAAGAATTCCCCGTTCGTATACCGGTTGACAATGTCTTGAACGTAGCTGTCTTCGTCCCCCGCGACGTACGGTTTCTGTATGCAACGCCCCGAAGGAGTATAATAACGCGCGACGGTCAGACGCACCCGGCTCTTGTCGGGGAAAGCGATTTCTTGTTGCACGAGTCCCTTTCCGAACGAGCGCCGCCCTATGATTGTCGCCCGGTCGTTGTCTTGAAGTGCGCCCGCAAGAATCTCCGCCGAGGAGGCGCTCGCCTCGTTAATCATCACCACGAGAGGTATGTGCTGATAGCTGCCGTGCCCGTCGGAGCGGTAATCCTGACGCTTTGAACGCCGCCCCTGGGTATATACAATCAGTTTGTTCTTGGGGAGAAACTCATTTGCGATTTGTACTGCCGATTGCAAGTATCCGCCTCCGTTTTCCCGCAGGTCGAGTATCAAATTCTCCAACCCGCTCTCGGATAACGTCGCTAATGCAATAAGCAATTCGGCGTAGGTTGTTTCCCCGAAATTCTTTATGCGGATGTATCCCGTGGCGTCGTCAATCATATATACGGCGGTGATGCTCTTTTGCGGTATCTCGCCTCTTGTTATGACGAATTGTTTCACTTCTTTGCTCCCGTAGCGCAACACCCCGATCTTAACCTTTGTGTCTTTCGGACCTTTGAGACGCTTCATCGCCTCTTCGTTGGTTATCTCTTTCCCGGTGAAGGGTTTCCCGTCGACGGTTACAATCTTGTCGCCGGCTAATATCCCGGCGTGCTCCGCCGGTCCGTTGGGCACGACGTTCTCCACGCGGACGGTATCCTCGCGGATAGTGAACTCGACGCCTACGCCGGAGAATGAGCCGTGAAGAGCTTCGGTTTCAGCCTCCGCCTTGTCAGCCGTGAAATAGACCGAGTGCGGGTCAAGCTCCGCCAAAATTTGCGGGATGGCGGCTTCGACAATAGAGTCGATGTCGGTCGTGTCGACGTATTGGTCTTCGATAATGCGGAGCAAGTTGGTCAGTTTGTTGTTCCCGCTGCCTATAATATTCAGTCTGTTGCCCCCGAAATGATTGGCGTAAAACGCGCCGATAAGTATGCCCGCAACAATGCAGAGCGCCATTACAAGGGGATAAAAACGATTGTTCTTCATTCTCCGGATATAGCTGTAATCAGGTGTTTCCTTTATTCTTCTTCGTCCGGGACGGGGCGGCAAACCACCTCTATACCCGCGCGTTTAAGCAATTCGATGCCGTCGGAGAGGCGGTATAACTCGCCGTAAACGACTCTCCGAATGCCCGACTGGATAATCAATTTCGAACATTCAATGCAGGGCGAAGAGGTTACGTAGAGCGTCGCGCCGTCGGAATTGTTCGACGAACGCGCCACTTTCGTTATCGCATTTGCCTCGGCGTGAAGGACGTATGGCTTGGTTACGCCCGCCTCGTCTTCACATACATTCTCGAATCCCGACGGGGTCCCGTTGTATCCGTCGCTGATAATCATCTTGTCTTTGACGATCAGGCACCCGACCTGCCGCCGCTTGCAGTAGCTGTTTTCGCCCCATATACGCGCCATGCGCAGGTATCTCAGGTCGAGCTTATTCTTCTTCTCTTCGGTTGATTCCATTCCTTTCCAATAATGCATCAATTGTCGGTTCGCCGCCCTTAAACGCCTTATAAAGCTCCATCGGATGGCGTGTTCCGCCCTTCGAAAGGATACATTCGCGGAAGCGCGAAGCCGTCTTGCGGTTGAATATACCCTCTTTCTTAAACACCGCGAACGCATCTGCGTCGAGCACTTCAGCCCATTTATAGCTATAATAACCTGCCGCGTAACCGCCCGACATAATATGTGAGAACTGTGCTGTCATACACGTATCCGGCAGTTGGGCTTCGAGCACGGCTTTCGCCCAAGCACGTTTCTCAAACTCCGGGATGTCTTCGTCGAACTCGTCCGTTCGGGTATAATACGCCATGTCAAGCAGTCCGAAGCTGACCTGACGCATACATGACGACGCGACACGAAAGTTGCGGGACGCCCTGACGCGGTCAATCAGCTCGTCCGGAAGCGGTTCGCCCGTCTCGTAATGTACGGCGAAAGTGTGCAGGAACTCCTTTTCCGCCGCGTAATTCTCCATAAACTGCGAGGGCAACTCCACGAAATCCCAGTACACGTTCGTACCCGACAGCGACGCAAAACGGGTGTTGGCGAATATGCCGTGTAAGGCGTGGCCGAACTCGTGCAGGAATGTATCCACCTCCGAGAGGGTCAGCAACGCCGGTTTATCCGGGGTCGGCTTGGTGAAGTTCATAACTAACGAGACGTGCGGACGCACGTTATTCCCCTTGCGATCTACCCATTGACCTTGAAATTCCGTCATCCACGCGCCGCCTTGTTTCCCTTTGCGGGGGTGAAAATCGGCATAAAGGACGGCGAGGAACGTCCCGTCCGCGTCCGTCACTTCGTACGCTTTCACTTCCGGGTTATACACCGGGATGTCCGTCGCTTCACGGAAAGTGATGCCGTAGAGAGTATGCGCAAGGGAGAAGACACCTTTTATGACGTTCTCCAATTTAAGGTAAGGACGGAGCATCTCGGCATTGATATTATACCGCTCCATCTGCAGTTTATGGCTGAAATACGCCGTGTCCCAGGGCTTGAGTTCGAATGTTTCGCCCTCTTCGCGCTTAGCTAACGCCGCCAGCTCGTCGCGCTCTTGTTCGGCAACAGGCCGGTATGCGGCAATCAAATCATTAAGTAACTTATAAACATTTGCCCTATTCGAAGCCATGCGACATTCGAGCACATAATCCGCGAACGTGGCGTAACCAAGCAGTTGGGCCTCCTCACGGCGAAGATTAACGAGCCTCTTGCATATCTCGAGGTTATTCTCGGCGTTGTCTTTAATGCATAACGTGTTCGCCGCCATGTACATCCTTTCGCGGAGCGAACGGTTGTTGCAATAAGTCATAAACGGGGAATACGACGGCGCGTCGAGGGTGAACAGCCAGCCGTCGATACCTTTCTCCGCCGCCGCAGCGCGCGCCGCGTCAAGCGCCGACGGGGGTAAACCGTCCGTTTCGGATACATCCGTTATATGCAATTCAAATGCCTTACGCTCTTTCAGCAGGTTCTGAGAGAAGCGTAAAGCAAGCAAAGCGCTCTCCTCCGTTATGCGCCTGAGACGCTCTTTGCCCGCTTCGTCGAGGAGCGCACCGCTTCGAACGTACCCCTTATAAGTAGTTTCAAGCAGTTTCGCCTCCTCTTCCGACAGCTCGCGATGGTGTTCGTAAACATGTTTAATGCGGGCGAACAGTGCCGGATTAAGGGCGACATCGTTGGCGTGCTTGGTGAGGACGGGGCTCATTTTCTGCGCTAAGGCCTCCAGCTCGTCGCAGGTTTCGCACGACAGCATGCACGCCATCGCTGTCGACACGCGGTCAAGAAGCCCGTAATAATATTCGCTTTTGCCGGGGTCGTGATAGATTAACGTATTGTCAAAAGTCGGCTCGTCGGGGTTGCCCGTTATTAGCGCGATTTGCTCGTCGTCGCGTCGTATGCCCTCTAAGAACGCCTCCTCGTAATCCGAAAGGCATATCTTGTCGAACGGGATAGTGTTGTGCGGCGTGCCGTAGGGCTCGAAAAAGGGGTTGATATGTGTAGCGTTCGTCGTCATGTTGTCCTTATTTATTAGTGTGCAAAAGTAGTTCAAACGGGCGACACATACAAACAAAACCGCCTTTTTAGTCGTATACAAGCCTTGTTTAACGCCGGCAGACACATTATCTGCCCTGTGCTTTCCCCGTCTGTAGACACGCATCACGCGCCCCTTGCAAAGCCCCCGCAAAACCGCAAACCGGAACAAATCGTATAAGCCCGGCTCGGGTCGCGTTAATTACGATATATGAATTAACGGCATCTCCAATTAAATTGCACACTCCAGAATTTAACGTTTCAAACTCGCATGACGCCGACGACGGACTGATTCGCGTCATTTTTCGCGAATTTCGGAATGTGTTGATAATCAATAAGTTATGTGGTTTTGCATATTCGGAGCATAGTTGCGGATTTGCAAGAACACGGGGTTTGACCCTCTGAAAGTACGGGGTTTGACCCTATGAAACCCCGTGTAATGAGCGAGTGAGAACTAAGTAATGAGAGGGTCATTTATGGGGGTTTTGCCCGGCTTGAACGATGTTCGTACCCGTTTTGATATGTGGAGATGTCAAACGAGACCTAAATTTACGCGCTTTTTGAGCTGAAAAATCATTGCACACTACCCCACGTCTTAACAGTCAAAGGAATATTTAACTCGATATTTTGAATATCTATCCTAACGTAAGGTCTTCACGTAAGGAGAGCGGGCTTCGCCTTGTATTACGTCCCGAGCTCTTCGCCTCAAAGAAATCCTCTTTTATTTGCCCGTTCGGCGTAATAGAGCAAAAATTGTTATCTTTGCGGCGCTTTCGCGGTTGCGTTTGCCTCCCGTTTGAGCGCGGTGCGGGGGCGGTTTTTGTAAATACATATATAAAACAAATGGAGTACGATTTCAGAGCCATAGAGAAGCGTTGGCAGCGGATTTGGTCGGAGCGGAAGACATATCATGTCGCGGAGGATACGTCCCGCAAGAAGTTTTACGTATTGAATATGTTTCCTTATCCGTCGGGTGCGGGCTTGCATGTAGGTCATCCCTTGGGTTATATCGCCAGCGATATCTACGCGCGATACAAGCGTTCGTGCGGGTTTAATGTACTCAATCCGATGGGGTACGACGCATACGGACTGCCCGCCGAACAATATGCGATACAGACCGGGCAACACCCTGCCGTTACGACAGAGCGCAACATTGCGCGCTACCGGAGCCAGCTCGACAGGCTCGGGTTCTCGTTCGATTGGGACCGTGAGGTGCGCACCTGCGACCCGTCATATTACCGCTGGACGCAATGGGCGTTCGTTCGTATGTTCAACTCGTTTTATTGCAACGCTTGTCAATCGGCGCAACCGATCAGCGACCTCATAGCTCATTTTGAACAATACGGCACGAAAGGGCTTTGTGCGGCTTGCGGCAAGGAGCTCTCTTTCTCGGCTGACGACTGGCGTCGGATGACGGATAAGGAGCGGAGCGACGTGCTGATGAATTACCGTATCGCATATCTTGGCGAGACGGTTGTCAACTGGTGCGCCGGTTTGGGCACTGTTTTGGCGAACGATGAGGTATCCGACGGAGTGAGCATCCGCGGCGGTTATCCCGTTGTCCAGCGGCGTATGCGGCAGTGGTGCTTGCGTGTGTCGGCGTATGCCGAGCGTCTGCTCAAGGGATTGGACGATATCGACTGGAGCGAGTCGATAAAGGAGACGCAACGCAACTGGATAGGGCGTTCGGAAGGCGCGGAGATAAACATCCGCGTGGCGGATACCGACTTCACGTTCACGATATTCACCACGCGCGCCGATACGCTGTTCGGGGTAACGTTCTTCGTGCTCGCGCCGGAGAGCGCGCTTGTCTCCCGATTGACGACGGACGACAGACGGGGCGAGGTTGATGCATATATTAGTTATGTTAAGGGCCGCACGGAACGCGAGCGAATGATTGACCGGACGGTTACGGGCGTGTTTACCGGCTCTTACGGCATCAATCCCGTTACGGGGGATAAATGTCCGATATATGTTTCGGAGTATGTGTTGGCGGGTTACGGCACGGGCGCGATAATGGCTGTGCCGGCGCACGACAGCCGCGACTACGCCTTTGCCCGGCATTTCTCGCTCCCCGTCATTCCCCTTATCGAGGGGGCTGACGTAAGCCGGGAGAGCTACGACGCAAAGGAAGGGACGGTGATGAACAGCCCTATGGCGGGGAAAACGGCGTATAAGAACTTCACGTTAAACGGGCTTTCGGTCCGCGAGGCGATAGACGCGGCAAAGGCTTTTGTCGAGCGTGAGGGTATCGGACGCATAAAAGTCAACTATCGTTTACGCGACGCGGGCTTCTCCCGCCAACGTTATTGGGGCGAGCCTTTCCCCGTTTATTATAAGGACGATATCCCGGTCGTGATACCCGAAGAGTGTCTTCCGATAACTCTGCCCGACGTGGATAACTTCCTTCCGACCGCTACGGGCGAGCCGCCATTGGGCAACGCGCGTATGTGGGCTTGGGACGAGAAGGCGCGGAAGATAACGGATAAAGCGCTTATCGACCCCGGCAAGGGCGTCTTTCCGATGGAGCTTTGCACTATGCCCGGCTTCGCCGGATCGTCGGCATATTATCTGCGTTATATGGATCCTCACAACGACGAGGCGCTTGTCAGCACCGCCGCAGCGGATTACTGGGGCGAGGTTGATTTGTATGTCGGCGGCTCGGAGCACGCCACGGGGCACCTCATCTATTCCCGCTTCTGGAATAAGTTCCTGTACGACATCGGCATATCGAAACGCGAAGAGCCTTTCCGAAGATTGGTCAATCAGGGGATGATACAGGGCAGATCCAATTTCGTATACCGGATAAAGGACACGAATACGTTTGTTTCCGCAGGATTGAAGGATAAGTACGACACGACCGAGATACACGTCGACGTGAATATCGTGTCGGGCGATGTGCTCGACACGGAGGCGTTCCGCGCGTGGCGTCCCGATTATGCCGATGCCGAGTTTATCCTCGAAGACGGGCGTTACGTATGCGGTTGGGCTGTCGAGAAGATGTCGAAATCGATGTTCAATGTTGTCAATCCCGACGACATAACGGAGACATACGGGGCGGATACTTTGCGATTGTACGAGATGTTCCTCGGTCCGGTGGAGCAAAGCAAGCCTTGGGACACCAACGGAATAGACGGTTGTTATCGCTTCCTGCGCCGGTTCTGGGGGCTTTATTTCGACCGCGAGGGCAACTGGAACGCGGACGACAGCGCCCCGACAGCGGACAACCTGCGCTCGCTTCACAAGCTGATTAAGAAAGTTACAGCCGACATTGAGCTCTTCTCTTACAACACTGCCGGTGCGGCGTTTATGGTTGCAACAACCGAATTGGCGGGGCAGAAGTGCCGCAGCAAGGCGGTTCTCGAGCCGCTTGCAGTGCTCATTGCGCCGTTCGCCCCCCATATCGCCGAAGAGTTGTACTCGCGTTTGGGACACGCCGAAACGTCGGTTTGCGATGCGTCTTGGCCCGTCTGCAACGAGGCGTACCTTGTGGAGACGATGGTTAAGATGCCCGTGCAGTTCAACGGCAAAGTGAGGTTTACGCTCTCGTTACCCGCCGATACCGGTCGCGAGGCGGTGGTTGAGGCGGCGTTGAACGCCCCCGAAGCGAAGAAATATATTGAGGGCAAACGGGTCGTAAAGACAATCGTCGTTCCGGGAAAGATTGTGAATATCGTATTAAAAGAATAGACGCAAGGAGCTATATCATGGTTGTGAACGATAAGTTGAAGCGTCTCTCCGACACGCTTGCTTTTAAGGAGACGGTCGATTATTTATACCTTACGGTCGGGCTTGTGCTCTATGCTTTCGGCTGGGTATTCTTCCTTTTGCCCTATCAATTGATGTCGGGAGGCTTGACGGGACTTAGCGCGCTGGTGTTTTACGCGACGGGTTTCAAGGTGGCTTACACGTATTTTTTAGTCAATGTAGCTCTGCTCATAGTCGCCTTGAAGATACTCGGCTGGCGCTTTCTTGCCCGCACCATCTACGGAATATTTATGCTTTCGTTCTTCGTCGGGCTGTTTCAAGAGCTGATTACGCAGAGCGACGGCACTCTTTTTCAACTGCTCGGACCGGGCGAGACCTTTATGTCAATCGTCTTGGGGGGTATGATTTGCGGCTCGTCGTTAGCCATTATTTTCCTTAACAACGGCTCCACCGGCGGGACGGATATCGTCGGGATGGTGGTGAACAAATACCGGGAGATAAGCATCGGGCGCGTACTCATTCTTCTCGACGTATTCATTATCGGCAGCTCGTACTTCATCTTAGACGACTGGCGCAAGGTTGTTCTGGGTTATGTCTTCGTCATCTTGGAGAATTGGATGTTGGATTACGTGATGAACGCCAACCGCGCATCGGTGCAGTTCCTTATCTTTTCGACACATTATAAAGATATTGCGCACGAGATAGGGACGCGCGTCGGACGGGGTATAACGCTAATGGACGCTCACGGCTGGTACTCCGGAAAGGAGATGAAGGTGCTTTGCATATTAGCCAAGAAGCAGGAGTCGGTGCTTATCTTGCGCATTATAAAGAATATCGACCCTAATGCGTTTGTATCTATCGGAGCGGTCAGCGGCGTATATGGAGAGGGCTTCGACAAGATAAAGATGAAGCCCGCCAACCCCGAACAGATGAAGCTTGAGATGAAGACAAACGCCGGCGCCACACCCGCCGGGAAATAGCGCCTAATCGAAAAGACGCCTGCATCGAGACAGAGATAACCTTGTACCTGCGTACGGGCGGGCGGATACGAAGAGAGGCGCAACCTATATGGCTGCGCCTCTACGTTTTGTCTCTGATGGATTTGTCTCCCGTTACTTTACTTTCTCGGCAAGCTCCTTGCCCGGCTTGAACTTTACGACGTTCTTTGCGGGAATTGTAATCTTCATTCCGTTCGACGGGTTGACGCCCGGACGCTCCGGTTTGGCAATCACATTAAACGTTCCGAAGCCGACAAGTTGTACCGACTCACCTTTTACGAGTGCACCTTTAAGCGCTGCGATAACGGCGTCAACAGATGCCTTTGCTGCATTTTGTGTCAAACCTGTTGCTTGAACAGCCTTAACTAAATCTGTTT
>JAJPZE010000021.1 GCA_021204565.1 Prevotella sp.
TGCCCCCCTGTATGCCCCCGCGGGTGTTCGTCAGCGTCGTAACCCGCCCGTCCCTGACGACGAAACGGTCGTTCTGCTCGCTTCCCCGCTGCGTAACGCCCCCGAACCCGCTGCCGTATTCGAAGCCCTTCGCCGCGTTTATGCCGAGCATCGCCGCCCCTAATTGCGCGTGTAACTTGTCAAACTCCGGCTCGCCGAGACCCGCCGGACAACCTTTAACCACACAAGTAACAACACCGCCGATACTGTCGCCCGACGCTTTAACTTGCATAATGAGCTCCTCCATCGCCGCCGACACGCGCCCGTCGGGGCACCGAACGGCGTTGTCGTCTGCGGAGTCGAGGTCGAGGAGCGTATAATCCGGCTCGGCGCAGATATGCCCCACCTGCGACGTATATGCCGTAATGCTGATCCCGAACCGGCGTAACAGCAGCTTTGCCAACGCCCCGCCGACGCAACGGCTTATCGTTATGCGCGCCGACGCCCGGCCTCCGCCGCGGTAATCGCGTATGCCGTACTTGGCGTCGTATGTGTAGTCGGCATGCGACGGACGATATATATCCCTGAGGTTTGTGTAGTCTTGCGAATGTTGGTTGGTGTTCCTGACGACGAAGCCGATAGGCGCGCCGGTCGATTTCCCCTCGAACACGCCGCTCAAAATCTCCGCTCTGTCCGCTTCGTTGCGGCTCGTTGTAAGGCGGCTTTGTCCGGGCCGGCGGCGGTCTAACTCCGCTTGGATAAAGTCCGTATCTATGTCGATGCCCGCCGGCATGCCGTCAACCACCCCGCCGATTGCCGGGCCGTGGCTCTCGCCGAATGTCGTTAAACGAAATATTTTCCCTATCGTATTCACGGTCTGATGCCGGTTTGTAAATCGTTCGCCCCCTCTCTCTTATTCCCCGCAACCGCCGCCGCAACCGCCGCCGGACTTGCCGCACGCGCCGCCGGACTTACGGCAACCGCCGCCGCCGCCGCAACATTTATGCCCGCACCGGACAGACGCCAACTCCTCGTCCGTCGCGGGGTGTATGTCAATGATTTGCCCCGTTATGCGAACCGTCTTGCCCGCTAACGGATGATTGAAATCCATCTTTACGCCCGCCTCGCCGACGCTCACAACCCGCGCGCGGTACACCGCCCCCTCCTGATTGCGCATGTTCAACACCGCTCCGGGGCGGATCCTCGCCTCGTCGAACACCCCGTCCGTCTCAAACCCGGCTTTGCTTATATCCGTAACGAGCTCCTCCCTGCGACAGCCGAACGCCTCCTCAGGGGCAAACACCAACGAGTACTCCTCGCCCGCAGACAAAGCCGACAGCGCCCCTTCCAACGCCTCGGGGCGAACCATACCAAGCCCCGTAACGAGCCTCAACGGCGCATCCGCCGGAGCCGACTCTATCAGCGTCTCGCCCCCGGCACCGACCGCGTAGAGCGAATAAGTCGCCGTTATCAATTTGTGATTACTCTCGGCATCCATATATAAACGTCGTCATCCGACGGGCGCAAAGGTAGCTAAAGAGAGGGGAGTATGCAAACAAAACAACGGGTTTAACGCCGCCGATGCCCCGCCCGCAGGACAAGAAAAGGGGGCGCGCCGCCGTCGGCACGCCCCGCAAACAAAACAATTAAACACCACTCTAAAGTCGTGGTTTAATCCACGTTGGCGAGCTTGTTATCCGACCCGAGCACGTTGGTTATCTTGTGCTTGTACAGGTCGATCATATAGTTGCGCGCAACCTTCCCGTACTGGCGCGGGTCGAAGTAATCGGGGTGCAGAGCTAAGGTCTCGCGCACGCCCGCAGTGTATGCAAGACGCGAGTCGGAGTCGATATTGATCTTGCAAACGGCGCTCTTCGACGCCTTGCGGAGCTGCTCCTCGGGTATGCCGACCGCGTTGGGCAGGTTGCCCCCGTATTTGTTGATGATGTCGACGTACTCCTCCGGAACCGACGACGAACCGTGAAGAACAATCGGGAAACCCGGCAACTTCGTCTCCACCTCGGCCAAAATGTCGAACGCCAACGGCGGGGGAACGAGACGGCCCGTCTGCGGGTCCCGCGTGCACTGCTCGGGGGTGAACTTATACGCCCCGTGAGATGTCCCGATCGATATCGCAAGCGAATCGCAACCCGAACGTGTCGAGAAGTCGATCACCTCCTCGGGTTTCGTGTAGTGCGACTCCGCCGCCGACACCTCGTCCTCTACGCCCGCAAGAACGCCCAGCTCCGCCTCAACCGTTACGTCATATTTGTGAGCGTACTCCACAACCTTCTGGGTCAGAGCGATGTTCTCCTCGTAGGGCAGGCTCGAACCGTCGATCATCACCGACGAGAAACCCATATCGACACAGCTCTTGCACAGCTCGAACGTGTCGCCGTGATCCAAGTGGAGAACAATCTCGGGATGATGACATCCGAGCTCTTTCGCGTACTCTACCGCGCCCTCCGCAAGATAACGCAACAGCGTCGCGTTGGCGTAATTGCGCGCGCCCTTCGACACCTGAAGGATAACCGGGCTCCTCAGCTCCGAGGACGCGGTAATGATGGCTTGAAGCTGCTCCAAATTGTTGAAGTTGAACGCCGGCACGGCGTAACCGCCGTCTACGGCCCTTGCAAACATCGCCTTTGTGTTGACAAGACCGATTGATTTGTAA
>JAJPZE010000056.1 GCA_021204565.1 Prevotella sp.
GCAAGTATCAGCCCGGACTTCTTCTCCTTCGTCAGCTCGGCGGTGATGAAGTCTTTCACTTGTTCGTCGTCGGTGCCCCGATACCCTTTCTTATTCACTTTATCCAAGACGACGACGAGCAACTTATCGTTGTCTCCGCACTCATACATCGGGGATACGTCTCCCTCTTTGGCGTCGAAAATCCACTTCAAAGCCTCGCGCGTAGAGTTGATATTTGCGAGGTTATGCGCCGCCGTAGTCAGGTCGCTGTACTCCGAGACGGTGTATCCCTCTTTGTCCGCGTTATTGATAATGTCGTCGGCAGTACGGTTTTTACTAACGAATGCGGCGAACTTATTGTATGCCGCCGAGTAGGTTTCGTGCGAGAAGTCGATAGTTTTCTTCACCACCGCGAGCAGGTATTTATCCGTGAACGCCCTGCGGTCAACCACTTGCATGATGATGTTCCCTTGCTCGAGAGTAAGGTTTTTCGTCTCCCCCGCACTCATCTTGTTGAGGTTCGTGAGGTATTCCTTTGTGTCGACATCCATCGACGGAGACGACTGATATTGTGCGGTCGTGAGCCATATCGTCTCGCCTGTCTGACCGTAATTCTTGGCTATCAACTCGAAGTCGGCACCGCCTTGAAGGGCATTATATATGGAGTCGGCACGGGTGTGTGATGCTTCGGGAGTATCGGCGAACACTTGTATTTGCCGATATTGTACCGAGTCGGGCAGATTCTCCACCCCGACGAGCTTAACGACGTTAAGCGTATTGTCCCGCTTCGTCTCGAACACTGCCGATGTCTGTCCGACCGCCAGCGAGTCAATCATACGCGATATATCGCTCGGGAAAGCGTTCTTCTTTACGGGTAGCCCGAGGTACGAAACGAGCGACGTGCTCTTGCGCACAACCTCTGCCGGATCGGCTGACGCGGCAAGCTCGGCTGCATATCCGTCGAACTGTGCCTGCAACTCCTGCCGGTCGGCAGGCGAGGCATCGACTTGCACGGCGATATATTTGACGTCGCGCGTATCGGTATATTGCCGGAACGTCGCCTTAATTTCCTCGTATTTCTTGTTGATATCCTCGTCGGTAATCTTTATTTTATCGTCGGGTATGTCGTTATACGCAAACGATGCAATCTCTATCTGCGCCTCTTGGTTATCCATATCGAACAGCGCCTTGCTCTCTATCTCGTTAGTGAGGAAACAATGCGAGAAGAGCGCCTGATACTTGCCTGTAAGCAACTGTTGGCGGAGGTTCTTCTCGACGAAAGTCCAGTAATGGTAAAGCTGTTGGTATTGCGCGGCGAGCTGCGGATTGGTCTTCTGCTGCGCCTTATATTCGGCGAGGAACTTCTTAAGCTGGTTTGCATCGAAGAGCCCCGTCTGCTCGTCGACAAACGGAGTTTGACGTAATATCGGGTTCGTGCCCGCCGTAAGGACGGCTTGCATCTCTTCGTCGGTAACCTCAAGCCCGAGTTTCTTCGTCTCGTTCTCCATAATCTTCGACTGCACGTACATATTCCATACGGCGTCTTTCACTTGGTTCAACTCGCTTTCCGTCAAGCTCTCGGTGCCTTTCTGCATCTTCATCACCTCCTGATACTCGTCGAAAAGCGCTTGAAATTCTTGCATGCTGACACGCCGTCCAAGCACTTTGCCTATCTGCTGGCGTTGGTCGTTGCGCGTGCTTTCACACGAGCGGAACAACTCTTCGGCAATGAATGCGAACAGTGCCAGACCGATAATGATTGCCAGCACCATCCCTTTACTCCTTATTTTACCTAACGCAGCCATCTCTCAAATTTGATACATTGAATGTTTGTTTCTTCGATTATAATCTGCACTCTTCAAGCGGTCAGCGGACCGCTTGAAGGTATGGTGTAGGGGAGTTTAAGCCGTCTCCGTCGTCTCTGCAACCGCCGCCTCGGCTTGCGCTACGACCGCCTCGGCCTTCTTGTTAGCTATCTTTTTAGCGATAGCTTCGTTTATCTTCTTCTCCGCTTCGAGCTCCTTTGCCGCAGCGTCTTTTAAGGCTTTCGCCGCCTTGTCGGCTATCGCCTCGTCGCCTTTCAGCTTGGTTTGTTTCCACGCATCGAACCGTTCTTGTGCCGCCGCCTCGTCGAACGCGCCCTTCTTTATGCCGCCTTTAAGGTGTTTCATAAGGTACACGCCCTCGTGCTTGAGCAGATTTCTGACCGTGTCCGTCGGTTGCGCGCCCGTCTCCACCCAATACAAAGCGCGGTCGAAGTCGATAACCACAGTCGATGGATTAGTGTTGGGATTGTAATATCCGAGCTTCTCAATGAAACGTCCGTCGCGCGGGGTGCGCGAGTCCGCTACCACTACACGATACACGGCATATCCCTTGCGGCCGCCGCGTTGCAATCTGATTTTTGTCGCCATTTTTGTTTGATTTGTTGCTTTAATGAGGGGAACTCGTCCTCTCGGAATAATTATTTAATGATTGAATAAATATATAGGCTCCCAACTCGTGGGAACGGGTGCAAAGGTAAGGCAACGGGGCGAAACAACCAAATAAAACCCCCATATTTCATAAATTATGTTCGCCGGGCGAAGGACCGCAAAACGTTAGCCCCTCTCTTCGGTTTGGCGTAGGGTCAGGCGCCGCGCCGGAGCTCGTGCGCGTGCTCCTTTATC
>JAJPZE010000120.1 GCA_021204565.1 Prevotella sp.
TCCTTCGGAGTGTTATGAGAACAATCCGTTGGCCGCGATAGAGGCGTTATGCCTCGGCACTCCCGTTCTCGGGGCGCGCATCGGGGGCATCCCCGAACTGATAAAGCCCGGTTCGAACGGGCTTGTTTTCGCAAGCGGCGACCCCGAAGACTTGGCAAACAAGATTGAAGAAATGTACCGCACGACGTTCGACAACCGGCAAATAGCGCTCCAAGCGTGCGGGACTTATAACGCGGAAACATATTACAAGAGACTAACGAACATATATAAGGGACAAGTATATGACGGGGAATGACGTCCCGCGCCCTACCGACGCGAGTATAATATTGACGTACCGCTGCCCGATGCGGTGTGTGATGTGCAACATCTGGAAGAGCCCTACAAAGCGGAGCGAAGAGATACGGGCAACCGACCTGACCTCGCTTCCGAAACTTAAATTCATTAATTTAACCGGCGGCGAGCCGTTCGTTCGTGATGACTTGGGCGATATAGTTGAGGAATGTTACAGGCATACGAAGCGGATTGTAATCTCCACTTCGGGCTGGTTCGAAGATAAGGTCGTAGCTCTCGCGAAGGCATTTCCGAACATCGGAATACGAATAAGCATCGAGGGATTATCCGTAAAGAACGACGAGTTGCGCGGACATCAGGGCGGGTTCGACAAGGGATTGCGCACGCTCTTAACCCTGAAACGAATGGGTTTGAAAGACATCGGCTTCGGCTGTACGGTGTCGAACAACAACTCGAAAGATATGCTCGCGCTGTATGAGCTGTCGCTTTCGTTGGGGATGGAGTTCGCTACGGCGGCGTTTCATAACTCATATTATTTTCATAAGGACGATAACGCAATCACCAATAAAGAGGAGGTATGCGGCGACTTCGAACGACTTATCAACCTTCAACTGCGCGAGCGGCACCCGAAGAGTTGGTACCGCGCGTGGTTCAATATGGGGCTTATAAACTACATAGAGGGCAACAGACGCTTGCTCCCTTGTGAGGCGGGGAGCGCCAATTTCTTTGTCGACCCGTGGGGCGAGGTGTACCCATGCAACGGGTTAGAAGAGAAATACTGGAAAGAGAGCATGGGTAACATACGCCGTGCGCCGTTCGCGGAGATCTGGGAAAGCGACAAGGCGCGCGCCGTCCGCGGGTGTGTCGCCCGCTGTCCGAAGAATTGTTGGATGGTCGGCACGGCAAGTCCCGTAATGCATAAGTATATCAAATGCCCCACCGCGTGGGCAATTCGGAACAAGCTCCGGAGCATGCGGGGCAAACCCGCATGCATCGATATACACCGCCTTTGACAGCGTCGAGCCTTAATAAACCAATGTATCGGAAAAACCAACCACTAATGAAAATCGTAGTTACAGGTACGCGCGGGATACCGGATATTCCGGGCGGAGTGGAGACGCACTGTGAGGAATTGTTCCCCCGCTTGGTTGCTCGCGGGGCGGACGTAACCGTCATACGCCGCCGTAGTTATGTGTCGGGCGGGCAGGCGGAGTACAAAGGCGTGAAGCTCGTTGATATCAACACGCCGAAGAGAAAGTCGTTCGAAGCTATCGTGCATACGTTCCGAGCGGTCGGCAGAGCCCGTCGAATGAAGGCGGATATAGTGCATATTCACGCTGTCGGACCGGCGTTGTTGACCCCCTACGCCAAACTTCTCGGCATGCGTGTCGTATTCACTCACCACGGTCCGGATTACGACAGGGACAAGTGGGGACGGGTTGCGAAGGCGGCTCTCCGTCTGGGCGAGCGCTTGGGATGTATGTTTGCCGACGACGTGATTGTCATCTCCGACGTCATACGACGTTCGATTGCGAAGAAATATAACCGGCGCCGGCGCGTGCATCTTGTATACAACGGCGTGCCCGGACCTGACATTACTCACTTCCCCGAATACTTCTCATCTCTCGGTATAGATGAGGGCGGGTACATCCTGGGTATGTGCCGTTTCGTGCCGGAAAAGAATCTTCACCACTTAGTCGAGGCATATAAACGTCTGGGCGAACGCGGGTTAATTGATAAAGAAATTAAGCTCGTGCTTGCCGGCGATACGGAGTTTGAAGACGATTACTCGCGGGAATTGAAGCGCACGGCAAGGACGGAAGGGGTGGTGCTGACAGGATTCGTAAAGGGTCGGAAACTGCATTCTCTTTTGACGAATGCCCGCGTCTATTGCCTTCCGTCGAGCCATGAGGGTTTGCCTATAGCGTTGTTAGAGGCGATGAGTTATGGGTTGCCGGTGGTTGTGAGCGACATTCCAGCCAACCTTGAGATAGGTTTGCCCGCCGGTTCATATTTCCCCACGGGCGATGTGAACGCTCTCGCGGAGCGTCTTGCTGACAGATTAAAGTCGCCGCCGGGGCACGTCAGTTACGACCTCACCCCCTACGATTGGGACGCGATAGCGGAGCAAATGACGAAAATATATTTGTAGTTTTTGTGGGGAAATAGTTACTTTTGCGTGCTAATCGAACATATATCTAAAAACTCGAATAACGATGAAGAATCCCGTTCAAATAATGAATCGTGCCGCTGACAACATACGCATCTTGGCGGCTTCGGCAGTAGAGAAAGCCAAGTCGGGACACCCCGGAGGCGCCATGGGTGGTGCCGATTTCATTAACGTGTTATACTCCGA
>JAJPZE010000156.1 GCA_021204565.1 Prevotella sp.
CCTCAGGGGCGGGAGGGCAAAACGTGAATAAAGTGGAGTCGGGAGTGCGGGCAAGATATATGTGGCGCAACCCTAATACGGGCGAAAAAGAGGAGATCCTCGTCGAATGCACCGAGACCCGCGACCAGCCTAAGAACAAGGAGCGCGCCCTCGCACGTCTGCGGACGTATATCTACGACAGGGAACACCGGAAGTATGTCGACGATATTGCGAGCAGACGAAAGTCGCTCGTATCCACCGGCGACCGGTCGGCAAAGATACGTACGTACAACTTTCCCCAAGGGCGGGTTACCGATCACCGCATCGGCTTCACTATCTACAACCTGCAAGACTTCCTCGCCGGCGGCATACAACCTATGATCGACGCACTCACCGTGGCGGATAATGCCGAGAAAATGAAAACAAATACGCTCTGAACAACTTACGTCATAATGGCTCTGCACTATACCCGCCGCCGCGACGAAAACGACCCGCGCACCGTCAATGCCGAGGAATTCGTCAACCTTATGTTAGACAACAAGCGCATCCCCGCGCCGCGCAGACAGGAGAACAACACCGAAACGAACAAATAAAAGCGCAACCGGACAATGAACAGACAGCAACTGACGGAGCGGATATTCGCCAAACGGTCGTTCCTTTGCGTCGGGCTCGACACCGACGTAAACAAAATCCCCGGGCACCTCAGGAGCGCCTCCGACCCGATATTCGAGTTCAATAAAGCCATCATCGACGCAACTAACGACTTCGCCGTAGCGTACAAACCCAACCTCGCTTTTTACGAGGCGCGGGGCGCGAAAGGCATCGAAGCGTTTGAGAAAACCATCGGATACCTGCGCCGGACTTACCCCGAACAATTCATTATCGCCGACGCCAAAAGGGGGGACATCGGCAACACGAGCCGCATGTACGCACGTACATTCTTCGGCGAATACGGCGTCGACGCGCTGACTGTTGCGCCGTATATGGGCGAAGACTCCGTCAAGCCGTTCCTCGAATACCCCGGACGCTGGGTCATACTCCTTGCGCTGACGAGCAATAAAGGCTCGCAAGACTTTCAGCTGACCGGAACCGACGGCGGCGAACGGCTGTTCGAAAGGGTCATGAGGCGGAGTATGGAGTGGGGAAACGAGGAGAATATGATGTTCGTAACCGGAGCGACGAGGGGCGAATTGATACGCGACGTGCGGCATATCGCTCCGAAACACTTTCTCCTCGTGCCGGGCGTAGGGGCGCAGGGAGGCAGCTTGGAGGAGGTATGCCGTTATGCGCTGACAGCCGATTGCGGACTTATTGTCAACGCCGGCCGCAGCATTATCTACGCCGGACAAGGCCCCGACTTCGCCCTCAAAGCACGAGGCGAGGCGCAAAAGTTGCAGGCGGAGATGGCGAAACAATTGGATACGAAACCGTAAATATCCGCCGAAAGAGTTATCTTTGCACGCGATAAACACACACACACGACACGCAAATAATGACGAATCTGCACGGCGCGGGCGGTCTTTCCGCTCGCGAAAGAGAGATATATAAAGTTACAATTGCCGGCAGCGGAGCCAACTTCTTGTTGCTCGCGTTTAAGTTTATAGCGGGCATCGCGGGGCATAGCGCGGCGATGATTGCCGACGCCGTGCACTCGTTGTCCGACTTCGTTACCGACATCATTATTCTGGTTTTCGTGCGCATCTCCGCCCGTCCGCAAGACTGCAAGCACGACTACGGGTACGGCAAATACGAGACGATGGCGACCGCGGCGGTGGCTTGTCTGCTCGCCGTCGCCGGGATAGAGATCATGAAGAGCGGCGCGGCGGAGATTTGGCAATTCATCAAAGGGACGGACGTACCCGAGCCGCGCCCCGTCGCGTTCATAGCCGCCGTCGTGTCGATTGTAGTGAAGGAAATAATGTTTCAATACACCAACATACCGGGCAAACGGCTAGGTGCGGGGATTGTAATTGCGAACGCATGGCATCACCGCACGGATGCGCTCACGTCTGTGGGCACCGCAACCGGCATCGGAGGGGCGCTCCTCTTGGGGGGCAAATGGAGCGTGCTCGACCCCGCGACGGCGCTGGTTATGAGCTTCTTTATCCTGCGCGTCGCCGTCAAACTGTTCATCCCCACATTCGCAGAGCTGACCGAGCGCTCCCTCTCCGAAGATATCGAGAAAGAGATTGAAGACATCGCGCTGAGCTTCCCCGGCGTGAGCGACCCCCACCGCATGCGTACGCGCCGCATCGGAAGTTATTACGCGCTCGATATGCACATACGTATGGACAAACACCTGACCCTCGAAACCGTGCACCACACAACAGTGGAGATAGAGCGCACATTAAAAGAGAAATTCGGCAAACGAACACTGATAAACATCCACGTCGAACCCGAAAAAGACTGACCCGCACTCCGCAACGCACACCCCGCACCGGCAACAACCCGACCCTTGACCCCATATTAAGCATACCCTTAAACACATATAAAAGGTGCCCTTAAACACATATTACGGGTACCCATTATATGAGGTTACGCTCCGCGCAATCATAATCACTACAAGGACGGATTAAAAGCCGGACGGCGCGAGCGGCACGTAATCAGCCGGGCATTTATCAGACCTCGAAGAGGGCGCATTAGGAGTCAGCCGG
>JAJPZE010000083.1 GCA_021204565.1 Prevotella sp.
CGATGTTCGAGATGTTGGGCAATTGGTCGTTCGGCGACTACTTCAAAGAGGGCGCAATAGATATGGCTTGGGATTATCTGACCAATGTTTTGGGGCTTAATCCGGATGATTTATACGTTACGGTATTCGAGGGCGCAAAGGACGAGAACCTCTCCCGCGACGACGAGGCGGCGGGGTTCTGGCTCAAACACGTGCCGCAGGAGCATATCATAAACGGCAATAAACACGATAACTTCTGGGAGATGGGGGACACCGGTCCCTGCGGTCCTTGCTCGGAAATACACCTCGACAGCCGCACGGAAGAGGAGAAACGGCTCGTCGCGGGCAGGGATTTGGTGAATAAAGACCACCCCCAAGTGATTGAGATTTGGAACATCGTGTTTATGCAGTTCAACCGTAAAGCGGACGGAAACCTTGAGCCGCTGGCGATGAATGTTATCGACACGGGCATGGGTTTCGAACGTCTTGTCCGCGCAATACAGGGGAAACACTCCAATTACGATACGGACGTGTTCTCTCCAATCATAGAGGAGATTTGCCGATTGTCGGGAAAAGAATACGGACGGAACGGGGAGACGGACATTGCGATGCGCGTTGTGGCGGATCACCTGCGTGCCGTAGCGTTCTCCATTGCCGACGGACAGCTGCCCGGCAACGCGAAAGCGGGGTACGTCATAAGGAGAATTCTTCGCCGCGCGGTGCGGTATTCATACACGTTCCTTGGTCAAAAAGAAGCGTTTATGTACCGTTTGTTGCCGGTATTAACGGCACAGATGGGCGGCGCATACCCGGAACTGCCGGCACAGCAAGAGCTCATAAGCAAGGTTATGCGTGAGGAGGAGGAGGCTTTTCTCCGCACGCTCGACAAGGGTATTGCCCTATTGAGCGAGGCGATAGACGGGTTGCGCGCGTCGGGGACAACCGTTCTCGGCGGCGCGGAAGCGTTCCGGCTTTTCGACACTTTCGGCTTCCCTCTTGACCTGACCGAACTTATTTGCCGCGAGAACGGCATCTCCGTCGACGAGCATGCGTTCGGCGAAGAGATGAAGAAACAAAAGGAGCGCGCGCGTAATGCCGCCGCAAAAGAAACAGGAGACTGGGTCGAGCTTCGCGCGGGTGAACAGGAGTTCGTCGGATACGACACAACCGAATACGAATGTCACATACTTCGCTACCGGCGTATGACGCAAAAAGGGAAGACGTATTACGAGCTCGTGCTCGATTATACTCCGTTTTACGGCGAGATGGGCGGACAGACGGGCGACACGGGAGTGCTTTGCAGCGAAACCGAGACAATAGATATAATCGACACAAAGCGCGAGAACGGACAAACGGTGCATATTGTCCGCGAGTTGCCGAAGCTTCCGGAGGCGGATTTTATGGCGTGCGTAGATGTTGAAAAACGGCGTATGACGGAAGCCAATCACTCCGCCACGCACCTCTTGGACGAGGCGTTGCGCGAAGTGCTTGGCACACACGTGGAGCAGAAAGGCTCGCTTGTTTGTCCCGATTACCTGCGTTTTGACTTCTCGCATTATCAGAAAGTATCGGCAGAGGAGCTACGTCAAGTGGAGCGTTTAGTCAACAGCCGGATACGCGCCAACCTGTCTTTGCAGGAGCATAGAGACATTCCGATTGCCGACGCACGCGAGCTTGGAGCTATCGCTTTATTCGGGGAGAAGTACGGGGAGCGTGTCCGCGTGGTGCAATTCGGCAGTTCAATTGAGTTCTGTGGCGGCTGTCACGTCCGCGCCACGGGAGAAATAGGCTTGTTTAAGATTGTGTCGGAGAGTTCCGTCGCTGCGGGCATACGGCGTATAGAGGCGCTTACAGGCGAGGCTGCGGAGAGAAGCATGGAGCAGATGGAGGACAGTTTGGCTCGTATCCGCTCGCTTTTCAACACGAAAGATATACAAGCGGCGATAGAGAAAGTTATCCGCGAGAATGCCGTGCTCCACAAGCAAGTGGAGGAACACCTGCGCGAAACGGTAAGCAAGGCGCGGGAAGAGATAATCAATAAAGCGGTTAAGATTGACGGCGTGAATGTGGTTAAGCACGTCTTTATTGCCGACATCGACCCCAATTTGGTAAAGGATTTGGCGTTTCAGGTTAGCCGCGCGTTGCCAGAACAAACAATATGCGCGTTCGGGAGCAAGTATGAGGATCGTCCGCTCATTACGGTAATGATTAGCAAGGATCTGGTTGCCTCGCGCGGATTGAATGCCGGACAACTTGTCCGCGAGGCAGGCAAGCTCATAAAGGGCGGGGGCGGCGGTGCGCCTCACTTCGCCACAGCGGGCGGAAAAGACACGACCGGGATTGAAGCGGCGGTAGATAGAGTGATTGAACTGTGCGGATTTTGATCTTCTCCCCGGCGATACCGCCGGAGAGGCGAACTATAACAATCGGGCGAGTTTATCGTCCGATTGTCTTTTATGCGAGGTGCATATGGTCAAATACCCTATGGTGCAAGGATACTTTTATTTCTCTCTTTCTCGACACGGGAGATAGAGGCATACGGGTCAATACTCATTAATGGGTATTTTGCGAAACACTATTGCTGACCGCACAGAACACAACTATCTTTGCAACAGAAAACAACCGGATAAAGAACTAAATATCAAATCAGGCGAATATGAAGCTATCGGAATTACACACTGGAGAGCGGGGTATAATCGTCAAGGTTACGGGTCATGGCGGTTTCCGCAAGCGTATTGTAGAGATGGGGTTTATACGTGGTCAGGAGGTGGCGAGTGTTCTGAACGCGCCGTTGCAGGATCCTGTGAAGTACAAAATCATGGGTTACGAAGTTTGTCTGCGTCATTCGGAGGCGGCTCGTATTGAGATTGTGAGCGAAGCGGAGGCACGTCTTATAGCGAAAGAACATAGCGAGACACTTGCCCCGGAGGTGGTTGACGAGGACAACATCGACGAGCGTGCTTTATCCGACAAACATTTCCACGCCCTTGCCGAGCGGCGAAGAAAGACATTAAACGTAGCTCTTGTCGGCAATCCTAACTGCGGAAAGACAACGTTATTTAATTATGCGAGCGGAGCGCACGAACGTGTAGGCAACTATTCGGGGGTAACGGTCGATGCAAAAGAGGGGTACGCGATGTGCGGCGATTATCGTATAAACCTTGTCGACCTGCCCGGAACGTATTCGCTTTCGGCGTACACACCGGAAGAATTATACGTTCGCAAGCAGATAACGGAGCACACGCCCGACGTTGTAATCAACGTTATCGACACTTCCAATCTCGAGCGCAACCTTTATTTAACCACGCAGTTGATTGATATGCACTTGCGTATGGTCGTGGCGCTGAATATGTTTGACGAAACGGAGAAACGTGGCGACCGTATCAATATCGACAAACTAAGCGAGTTGTTCGGCATGCCGTTCGTCCCGACAGTCTTCACCACGGGCAGAGGGATAGATGATTTATTCGCACAGGTTATACGTTTATACGAGGGCTCGGAAGGTTCCGACCCGCATTTCCGGCATATTCATATCAACCACGGGCACGAGATTGAGCACGGCATAGCCGAGATACAAGAGCACTTGAAGAAAGAAGACGAGTTGCGCCTTGATTACTCCACA
The DNA here is from genome assembly GCA_021204565.1 of Prevotella sp. Taxonomy (GTDB): domain Bacteria; phylum Bacteroidota; class Bacteroidia; order Bacteroidales; family Bacteroidaceae; genus Prevotella. Next base: position 3,602 of record JAJPZE010000083.1, read on the forward strand.
AGATATCTCGCTATCAAACTTCTCGAGACGGACCGGGAAGCGGAGCGGTACGTAGGCGCTCTTGGTGAAGCTGAAGAGATATTCCGGCATCGCAACGAGGCTGCCCGCAGGGTGAAAGAGGAGACCGGCGAGGACAGCGAAACGGCGATAATGGATGCCAAGTACGGATTTATTCACGGCGCATTGCAGGAAGCGGAGTACGAGAAAGGTAACGAGACGAATGCATATAACATGACGCATGTTTTAGACAAAATACTTACCAACCGCTGGGTAGGGTTCCCGATATTCATCCTCTTTCTCGTTATTATGTTCACAGTTACATTCCAGCTCGGGGCATACCCCCAAGATTGGATTGACGCGGGCGTGGGTTGGCTCGGGGACTTTGTCGGCACGACAATGCCTGACGGCATTATCAAGGATCTCATCACCGACGGTATTATCGGCGGCGTGGGGTCGGTAATATCGTTTCTTCCTCAGATATTAATTCTCTATCTGTTCATTTCCTTTATGGAGGACTGCGGTTATATGGCTCGTGCGGCGTTTATTATGGATAAGTTGATGCACAAGATGGGTCTTCACGGCAAGTCGTTTATCCCGCTCATAATGGGCTACGGATGTAACGTGCCGGCAATAATGGCTACACGAACAATTGAGAGCCGGAAGAGCCGTTTGGCAACAATGATGATTATCCCGCTAATCAGTTGCGAGGCGCGGTTGCCGGTATACATTATGATTATATCGACATTTTTCGCGCTGAAGTATCAGTCATTAATAATGATGTGCCTCTACTTATTGGGCGTTATCGTAGCTGTAATAATGAGCAAGATTCTTATGAGGTTCGTTGTAAAAGGGGAAGATGCTCCCTTCGTAATGGAGTTGCCGCCCTACCGTTTTCCTACGGGCAAGGCGATAGCGCGGCACACGTGGGAGAAAGGCAAACAATATCTAAAGAAGATGGGAGGCATCATCCTTGTCGCAAGCATTATCGTATGGGCGTTGAGCTACTTTCCCCACCACGACGAGCTTGACGACCAAGAGCAACAAGAGCAGAGTTATATCGGCAGGATAGGGAAAGCGATAGAGCCGGTATTTGCCCCGCAAGGCTTCAATTGGAAGCTTGATGTCGGCATTGTAGCGGGTGTAGGCGCAAAGGAGATAGTTGCAGCAACAATGGGTGTCCTTTATTTCGGCGATGACAGCTTCGGTGATGACGACTCGTTTGACGCAGACAACGCCGGGAAATATGAACGTCTAAGGGAGATAATGTCGGCGGACGGCATTGATATACCTACGGCGTTGGGTTTCTTGGTATTCGTTATGCTCTACTTCCCCTGCATTGCAGCTATCTCCGCAATAAAGGGCGAGACGGGCAAATGGCGTTGGGCGGCGTTCGTCGGAGGGTATACAACCATTGTGGCGTGGGTTATCTCCGCCGTCGTAGTGCAGGTCGCGCGCCTCTTCGTCTAACCTCTAATAACGACAAATCGGACATTCTCTCTACTGTGAGGGGATGTCCGATTTATTTATATATTCTCGCTTGCGAATTTAGGTCATAAGTGCGTTAATTATAGATAAATGCAGGTTTTATAGCCACGAAAAGATAACGCCTGCTTTGCGTATATATACCTTTTGCATACCTTTGCGAGTATATATGTATTTACTCTACACCTAAAAATAACAATTGATTATGCACTATCTGTTGGGATTGGACGTCGGTTCGAGCTCCGTAAAGGCATCCCTCGTGAATGTTGAGACGGGGCGTGCCGCGGCGCAGGACTTTATGCCGAAGCGCGAGATGGCTATCACGGCGCGTCGTGCCGGCTGGGCGGAGCAAAACCCGGAGGACTGGTTCGTGAACATGAAGGCGGCGGTCGCGTCTTGTATGACGTTGGCCGGCGCGAAAGCGGAGGATATAAAAGCGGTCGGCATTTCGTATCAGATGCACGGTTTGGTGTTGGTTGACAAGGCGTTGAACCATCTCCGCCCGGCGATTATTTGGTGCGACAGCCGCGCCGTACCCTACGGGAATAAAGCGTTCGAGACGCTCGGGAGCGAGTATTGCCTTACACATCTGCTCAACTCTCCGGGCAATTTCACCGCCGCGAAACTTGCGTGGGTGAAAGACAACGAACCGGATATTTACGCGAAGACATATAAGTTTATGCTCCCCGGCGACTATATTGCGATGCGCCTTACGGGGGAAACCACCACCACATTACCGGGTCTGTCGGAGGGCATCTTCATCGATTATCAAACGGGGGACATATCTTCGGAACTGATGAACGCGTTCGGCTTCGACCGCTCGATGCTGCCTGATGTCGTGCCGACGTTCGGCTTGCAGGGGCGGATAAGTAAGGAGGGAGCCGCAACGACGGGTCTTGCAGCGGGCACACCGGTTAGTTACCGCGCGGGCGATCAGCCGAACAACGCGTTCTCGCTCAACGTTATGAAGCCGGGGGAGATAGCTGCAACCGGCGGCACGAGCGGGGTGGTGTACGGCATCTTGGGCGCGCCGGGATACGACAAGCTCTCCCGCGTGAATGTCTTTGCGCACGTCAACCACTCTGCGAACGCACCCCGTCTCGGCGTGTTGCTCTGTATTAACGGCACGGGAATACTCAACGCGTGGATGCGGCGCACCGTCGCGCCCGAGGGAATGTCGTATCCGGAGATGAACGAATTAGCTTCGACCGTCCCCGTCGGGGCGGAAGGGTTGGTTGTCATCCCGTTCGGCAATGGCGCGGAACGTATGTTGGGGAACGTCAATACCGGTGCGGCAATAAGCGGTATCAACTTTAATATCCATACGAAAGCGCACGTCCTGCGCGCCGCGCAGGAGGGCATAGCATTCTCGTTTGCCTGCGGAATGGAGATAATGCGGGACATGGGGATGGATATAACCACGATTAAAGCGGGGTACGCCAATCTCTTCCTCTCCCCGATCTTCCGCAAGACACTCGCTACGACCACCGGCGCGACAATCGAGCTGTACGACACCGACGGCTCCATAGGGGCGGCCAAAGGAGCCGGGATAGGTATCGGCATTTACCCGGACAGCGACTCTGCTTTCGCCACGCTTGCGCATCACGGCACGGAGACCCCGCCGGACGACGCTTCGGAATACCTCTCCGCTTACGCCGCTTGGAAGGTCGCGCTGGCGAAGACTACGTAATAAGGAGAGACGGAATTATCCGGCAATCGAATTAATTAATAAATAATCATTCTAAAAAACAGACTTATGAAAGAGTATTTCCCCGAAATCGGAAAGATTGTATTTGAAGGCAAGGACAGCAAGAACCCCCTCGCGTTTCATTACTATGACCCGGAGAAGGTCGTTTTAGGCAAGAAGATGAAGGACTGGTTGCGGTTCGCGATGGCGTGGTGGCATACGTTATGCGCCGAGGGAGGCGACCAGTTCGGCGGCGGAACGAAACATTTTCCTTGGAACGAGGGCGCAACGCCGCTCGAGCGTGCCAAGCATAAGGCCGACGCGGGCTTCGAAATAATGACCAAGCTCGGGTTCCCGTATTTCTGTTTCCACGACGTCGACCTCATTGAGGAGGGCGCTTCCGTAGAGGAATACGAGGCGAACATGGCGGCGATAACCGACTACATAAAAGAGAAAATGGCTGCGACTGGCATTAAGCTCCTCTGGTCGACGGCGAATGTATTCGGGCACGCGCGTTATATGAACGGCGCGGCAACGAACCCGGACTTTGACGTAGTGGCTCGTGCAATTGTGCAGATAAAGAATGCAATCGATGCCGGGATTAAGCTCGGAGCGGAAAATTACGTATTCTGGGGCGGCAGGGAAGGTTATATGAGCTTGCTTAACACCGACCAGAAACGCGAGAAAGAGCACCTTGCGACGATGCTCGGTCTCGCCCGCGATTATGCTCGCGGCAAGGGATTTAAGGGGACGTTCCTTGTTGAACCCAAGCCGATGGAGCCTATGAAACACCAATACGATGCGGATACGGAGACCGTTATCGGCTTCTTACGTACGCACGGGTTAGACAAGGACTTCAAAGTGAACATCGAAGTTAACCACGCGACGCTTGCCGGACATACGTTCGAGCACGAGCTGGCGTGCGCTGTTGACGCGGGTCTACTCGGCTCCATCGACGCCAATCGCGGGGATTATCAGAACGGCTGGGATACCGATCAGTTCCCTATTGACCAATACGAGCTCGTACAGGCGTGGCTGCAGATTATCCGCAACGGCGGCTTAGGCACGGGCGGAACGAACTTCGACGCGAAGACGCGCCGCAATTCAACCGACCTTGAAGACATCATCATCGCGCATATATCCGGTATGGACGCTATGGCGCGGGCGCTTGAGAGCGCGGCGGAGTTGCTTTCCGACAGCCCGTACAAGGAGATGGTGAAGGCGCGTTACGCCTCGTTCGACAGCGGTATAGGCAAGGAGTTTGAGGACGGGAAGCTGACTTTCGAGCAGGTATACGAGTACGGACGGAAAGTAGGAGAGCCGAAACAGACCTCCGGCAAGCAGGAATTGTACGAAGCGATTGTAGCGATGTACTGCAAATAAAGTTGTCTTAGTCGGGAGATGAAACCGAACCGGTTATATCTTTACACTATTGTCCTCGTTGCCGTGTTGGGCGGTTTGCTCTTCGGTTACGATACTGCTGTTATTTCGGGAGCGGAGAAAGGGTTGCAGGCGTTCTTTGTCGGCGCAAGTGATTTTGTATACTCCGATTTTCTGCACGGCATCACCTCGTCGAGCGCGTTGTTAGGTTGTATCATCGGTAGCGGTATCTCCGGCTTCCTCGCTTCCAACTTCGGGCGCAAGCGTTCGTTATTTCTTGCGGGCGTGCTGTTCCTCTTGTCGGCGTTGGGAAGTTACTGCCCGGAGTTCTTGTTCTTTACTCACGGCGAGCCGGACTTCCCTTTGCTCGTTGTGTTTAATCTTTACCGGGTACTCGGGGGAATAGGTGTCGGCTTGGCTTCGGCGGTCTGCCCGATGTATATAGCGGAGGTTGCGCCGAGTCGGATACGGGGCAAGCTCGTCTCTTGCAACCAGTTTGCGATTATCTTCGGGCAGCTCGTGGTTTACTTCGTCAACCTTGTTATCCTCGGCGACCATATAACGCCCGTTGTCGAACAGATTGGCGAGAACGTGTATAAGGTAATGAATGGGGACGCGGCGCAGTGGTGCACGACGGTCGGCTGGAGGTATATGTTCGTCAGCGAGGCGGTGCCCGCGGGGCTGTTCGCGTTGCTCGTGCTGTTCGTGCCGGAGACTCCGCGTTACCTCGCGCTTAGCGGACGGGACGCCAAAGCGTTGCATGTCTTGGAGCGTATCAACGGGACGGACGAGGCACAAGCCATACTCCGGGATATAAAGAACACGGCGACGGAGAAGACCGAACGCTTGCTCTCGTATGGTTGGATGGTGATTTTCGTGGGGATAATGCTCTCCGTCTTCCAGCAGATAGTGGGGATTAATGCGGTGCTTTATTTTGCTCCGCGTATCTTCGCTTCGTGCGGCTTAGACAAGCCGATGTTGTTTACGGTAGTGATGGGTGTTGTGAATATCCTCTTCACACTTGTCGCCATCTTCACCGTCGAGCGGCTCGGAAGGAAACCGCTACTTATTTGGGGCTCGATAGGGATGGCGGTCGGGGCGTTCGGCTTCGCTGTTGTCAACCTGCTTGACCTTAATCCGCTCATTGCCGCGTGCGCGATAATGATCTACAGCGCGTGCTTTATGTTTTCGTGGGGACCGATATGCTGGGTGCTCATTGCGGAGATTTTTCCGAACACGATACGCGGCGCGGCGGTGGCTGTTGCCGTTGCGTTCCAATGGATAGCCAACTACGCGGTGAGCTCAACCTTCGTTCCGATGTACAACATGCATATCTCCTCTTTCGACGGATTCGGGCACATATTCGTTTACGCCTTATACGGCGTGTTCTGTCTGCTTGCCGCGCTGTTCGTTTGGCATCTTGTGCCGGAGACCAAGGGCAAGACTCTTGAGGATATGTCGCGCCTGTGGCGCAAGGCGAAATAATCTCTCCCGGCGGATAATAAACAACATGCGGGTTGCGGCATTATTAATATGCCGCAACCCGTAGGGGTTTGTCTTTGCCTTGTAATGTCCCGGTTTCTTACATCGGAACGATATAAAACGTGAACTCCCGGTTGTCATATTCGACGCGATAAGGCGTGAGCGCTTCGGCGTCGCCATTCCAGGAGTTGATACCTCCGACCCCCGCCATCACTTTGTCGATGAACAGGTTGACGTATTTGCTTTGCTTTAGTTGTTCGGGATGACGGTTGGCCTTTGCAGTCCCTTCGTCTAATTCGTCAAGGTCGTAACGTATGGTTGAGGCGCAGAACTCGTTATCCGAAAAGACGGCGAAGCTGCGTTGCAACCACCAGCGAACGCCCGTATGCGTGCCCGTCTCCTGCGGGCGGACGTAACGCCAGAACTGCTCGTCGGCGGAGAGAGAGTATATCCCGAGCAGTTGCGAGCCACATCTGTCGGGGTAATTCTCTACCGGACCGCGCCCGTAAAAGAGGCTCCGGTCGTTCGTTTCAGGTAGTTGCATAACCATTCCGAAACGTAACATGCGGGGTACATCCGCCGCGTTCGGGTCGGTCGTCATGCGCTCTTTAACCTCAATTATTCCGCTCTCCAACACGTTATACGTCAACGTCAGCTCCGCCTTAACCTCAGGCATTGCATACGTTGCAACGGTCCTCGAGCCGCTCTCTTTCACAAGCGAGACAAGCTCTATCGTCGGGTTGCGCCATACGGCGAGTTTGTTTTGCAAGCCCGCGCCCATATCATTATCCGTTACGGCACGCCAGAAGTCGGGCAACAACGAGCCGCCCTCGCCGAGGATGTTTGCCCCGTTAATGTTTATTTCAGAGAGGTATCCCGTCTGCTCGTTGAATACCAATTGCGTATCGCCGAGTTTGGACGTATCGGTTAAATCAATATCTCCAAAGTCGTAAGGAGCAAGCTCCAGTTGCTGATAAGCCAAGATATGACCGGCATCTAAAAGAGGTTCGGCATCTTTTAATTCGTAATAAACATTGAGAAGAAGCTCGCCGGCACTATTGGGAATCTTACACCCGAGCGAGTATTCCTTTGTCTGTTGCGGCGCAATATCGAGGCTCTTGATTGTCCCCTCTTTAATCTTCACGCCGTTCTCAAGTACCGTCCAACGGAGCCGCACATTACTTAAATCGCGGAAAAAATATTCGTTCCTTACACTGACCGACATATCTTCCTTATCGGTCAACTCCGTCCATATGTTCTGATATTGATACCCGATTTCGTATGCCTCTGGCGTAAGTTTGCGGTCGGCGGAGATAAACCCGTTGCAGTTGAAATTATTATCGCTCGGGTCGTCGGAATTATAATCGCCGCCG
>JAJPZE010000033.1 GCA_021204565.1 Prevotella sp.
GTTCCGGCATCACCGAAGGCCTGAACCCGGTAATCAGCCGTTGGGCTAACGGCAGCCACGGGCTCGATGCTTTGCTCAACGTTTGGAACGTCGTGCTGGGGCTCGCGGTTATGTTTCTCGTCCGTTCGCTGGGGATGATGTACATTATAAATAATGTGCCCGACGCGGAGATACGCCGCCGAAGCGTGCTCCATACTCTCTATGCGGCGGTGCCGTTCGTCGTGCTCTTCGTGGCGTTTCTCGTGCATATCCTTGTCAAGGACGGCTATGCATACGACCCCGCGACGGGGGTCATATCCCTTGTCCCGCATAAGTATTTGAACAATTTTGTCGAGATGTGGTATGTCGGGCTGTTGCTCCTTGCGGGCGTCGTGCTCTACTTATACGGCGCGGCACGCACCGTACTGAGCCGCACGTTCACGAGCGGAATATGGTTTGCGGGTAGCGGGACGGTGCTCGCCGTGTTGGCTCTCTTGCTTTGCGCGGGCTGGAACAACACCGCTTTTTATCCGTCCGCAGCCGACTTGCAGAGCAGTTTGACAATCGCAAACAGTTGCAGCAGCCGCTTCACTCTTTCCGTCATGGCGGTCGTGTCGATACTTATTCCGTTCGTCTTGGCGTACATCGTTTACGCTTGGCGCGCTGTCGACCGGAAGCCGAAGACGGAGTAGGGGCGGAGCGTGACCCCATATCATGGGTACACTTAATATGGGGTCATGGGTACCCATAACCCCATATCATGCCCCGCAAAACCTATGCTCATGCTTGGCGTTGATTATCAGTAAGTTACGCATAACCCGGCTTGCAGGATTTTTACATAGGGAATATACGGCAAACAAAATCCCCGGCGAGGGCGTCTCGCCGGGGATTTATTATAAGTCGGGAAATAACGTCTTATTTCTCCGGAACCTCTTCGAGGGTTTTTACGAGCAAAGTCCAGAACTTCGGCATCGTGCTGATACGGCAACGCTCCTTTGCCGTATGCGGGCTTTCGAGCGTGGGTCCGAAGCTGACAATATCGAGCTTCGGATACTTGCTCAGTATAACCGAGCACTCCAATCCGGCGTGCACGACGGTTACTTTGGGTTTGTTCCCGAACTCCCGCTCGTAAATACGCTCCATCACTTTAATCATCTCCGAGTCGGGGTTAGGATCCCACCCCTGATACTCTCCGCTTAGCTCAACCTTCATCCCCGCCATAGAGAAACAGCTGAGGAGCATAGTTGCGATGTTCTCTTTACGGCTTTCCGACGCGCTGCGGGCCAATATCTTGACCTTTGCCGAGCCGTCTTCGATGTCGATAATGGCGAGGTTGCTCGATGTCTCCACAATGTCGGGCAACGTCGGGATATAGCGCAACACGCCGTTATGACAGGCGTATATTGCGTCGACAAGATTGTCCCGGATACCCTCCGGCACTATCGTTGCGGGCAGCGCAACCTCCTCAACCGTTACACGTATGCCGCTCTCAATGCCGTGATATTCATTATTAAACGTCTTTTCCCAGTCCTCTGCGGCGGTCTTCACATCCCCCGCATTTTCTTTCGGCACGGTAACCACGACGCTCCCCTCAAACGGGATTGCGTTGCGCATGTTGCCGCAGTGCCAGGAGGCGAGACAAGCGTCGTCGGCGGATATGACGTCGCGCACGATACGGGCGAGAAGTTTGTTTGCGTTAGCCCGCCCGATACCTATCTCAAGCCCGGAATGCCCGCCGCGCAAGCCTTTAACGGTTATCTTCAACGCGCAGTCGTCCGTCTCCGGCTCGTCCGACTTATATTCCAACGTGGCGGTAACATCCACTCCGCCCGCGCTTCCGATAACCATTTCGCCCTCGTCTTCGGTGTCGAGGTTGAGCAGGATTTCCCCGTTCAGCTCGCCCTCGGGTAATGCATTCGCCCCGACCATACTTGTCTCCTCGTCGGCGGTGATGAGGGCTTCTAAGGGTCCGTGCCGCAGGTCTTTCGCCTCCATAACAGCCATTATCGCCGCCACGCCCATACCGTCGTCGGAGCCGAGAGTGGTGTTGTCGGCATATACCCAGTCGCCTTCGATGCGCGTCGTGATGGGGTCGGTTTCGAAGTTATGTGAGGACGTGAGCGCTTTCTGCGGCACCATATCCATATGCGCTTGCAGGATAACGCCTTTCTTGTTCTCCATTCCCGGTGTCGCCGGCTTGCGCATAACCACGTTCCCGGCAGGGTCGAGGAATGCCTCCACCTGCGCGCGGCGGGCGAATTCAAGCAAGAACTGTTGTACTCTCTCGAGGTGTCCCGACGGGCGGGGCACTTGTGTGAGTGCATCGAAGTTTCTCCATATGCACTCCGGTTGCAAGTCTTTAATACTCATATGTCTTCGTATGTTATAATATTGATTGTATGTGTCTTATACGTTTCCTGTTCATCGCGTCAGGCTGAGCCTTATCCAACCGTATACTCCGAGCAGAATGACGAGCAAGGTCTGCACGGCGTGGACAATGAACACAAAATAGAGCGCCTCCTCTTCCGCCACACCATAGAGAATAAGCATCGTCTTGACGGCGAAATGCCAGGGTCCCGCACCATTCGGCGTAGGGACAATGACCGCTATCGAGCCGACGATGAACGTAACTAACG
>JAJPZE010000232.1 GCA_021204565.1 Prevotella sp.
CTCGCATACGTGCAATACGACCATAAAAGGCTTGTGCGGCGGCTCGAGATATGGTTAACCAAAGCCATCAACGAGGGGAACAGAACCCCCGAAGAGGGTAAGGAATTAATCAGCAACTACCGTGCCGGGCTCTACGGTTATACCTACTTGGAGTAAGCGTATGGAGCCTCTGACCGTTGTCAAAGTAGGGGGCGCGGTGGTTGAAGAGCCTGCTGCGCTCGACAAGTTATTACATAGTTTCGTGCGCCTCGGCGGGCGACGGCTCCTTGTGCACGGCGGGGGACGGCGGGCGACAAAGTTAGCCCGCGACTTGGGCATACCCACGCAAATGGTTGGCGGAAGACGGGTTACCGACGAAAGGATGCTCGAAGTCGTAACGATGACCTACGGCGGTTTGGTAAACAAGAACATCGTTGCGCGGCTCGGCGCGCTCGGAGTTAAAGCAATAGGTCTGACCGGTGCCGACGCCGGCATTATATTAGCCGACAAACGCCCGCCCGTAACAATCACAAACGCCGAAGGCAAGGTCGAGACTATCGACTTCGGATACGTAGGCGACGTCAGAGCGGTGGACGGAGAGGCGCTCCGGATATTAATAGAGCAAGGCCTGACGCCGGTCGTTGCGCCGGTGACCTGCGACGGACAAGGCGGTTTGCTCAACACCAATGCCGACACCATCGCCGCTTCCGTTGCTGTCGCGCTCGCAAAATATTACGATGTAACCCTCGTTTACGCTTTTGAAAAGAACGGAGTACTGCGCGACGAAACCGATGCTACTTCCGTTATTCCCGTTATAACACGCGCCGGCTTTGCCCGGCTCGCGGCTGACGGAACCATATCCGGCGGGATGTTGCCCAAGATAGAGAACGCCCTCGCGGCGGTGGATAACGGCGTCGGCGAAGTAAGGATTACATCCGCCGGCAACCTGTCCGGCGGCACGGCTATACGGGCCTCACATTCCGTGTAAGGATACCATTAATATAACGTCTCCGGCGTTCTTATAGGAATATTATATTGGAGTTTGTCAGCGACATATTACCCTTAAAGAACAAACTTTACCGGCTCGCCCTACGCATAACCCGCTCCCCGCAAGAGGCGGAAGACATTGTCCAAGACACGCTCGTTAAGATTTGGCGCCGGCGATCCTCTTGGGGAGAGATAGAGTCGGCAGAGGCGTTTGCCCTCGCCATTTGCCGCAATCAAGCGCTAGATTTCTTAAAACGTAAAGACCGCAACGATATTTCCTTAGACGACATCACCGGCGCTCCGCCGCTTTCTAACGACGACCCCTTCGAACGCCTTACCCGGACAGACAATCTCTCGCGAATTGAGAAAATAATCAACGCTTTGCCGGAGAAACAGCGAACGTGCATGCAGCTCCGGGATATTGAGGGCTTGGCTTACAAAGAGATTGCAAGCGTCTTGGATATCACCGAAGAGCAGGTGAAAGTGAATATCTTCCGCGCCCGAAAGGCGGTAAAAGAGAAGTTTTTGAAAAAATAATCCCCACTTCCTGTAACTTTTCCCCTTACTTATTCGTCTCTCTTTATGTAAGGCGGGGAAAATCTGATATGGATTATAAATACATCGAACAACTGTTGGAGCGGTATTGGGAATGCGCCACGACGCTCGAAGAAGAAGCCATCCTGCGGGCGTTCTTCTCGCAAGACGACGTGCCGGAGAGCCTCTCGGCATATCGCGATTTGTTCGTGTATGAACTTTCCGAGAGCACTAACAACCGGCTCGGAGAGGAATTCGACTCCCGGATTACCCGTCGTCTGGTCGGCAACAAACCCGTTCCCGCCCGCCGCGTAAGCCTTGTCCGCCGGCTCCGTCCGCTGTATAAAGCGGCGGCAATAGTGGCGATTTTGCTCACGCTCGGCAACGCCGTAGAGATGTCTATCGATAACGGACGCTCTCCGGAAAACATCGTCGAGGCGGTTACGAGCGGCGATAGCGCAATACAGGTTGCACGCGCAGACTCAATCGAAGTAGATACGATACACCATACAAGTCTTGCTCCGCAAGAGCTTACCGACATAAATCAAATAGCGCCGGACAATGTTCCAATAAATTAAAAACAATCAAAATCCCAACCGAAACTCTGACGAGTTTCAACCACTTTTCCATTAAAACCAATAACTCGGACGAGCCGGTTTCATTCCCCGAAACCGGCTCTTTCTTTTCTCCTTTTATAATATATTCCGCTCTTTTATCTACCTTTGCACTCTAACGAAAACATAACTCAAAACCTAATACGAACTATTATGCGAAACGGATTATTAATCATTTTAGCGGTTTTCTTCGCCCCGCTCGCCGGCTTCGCCGACGAGCCTCAAACGCCGTGCGACTTCGCAAAAGGCGCCGATATAAGTTGGGTGACGGAGATGGAGAGCACGGGCGCACGCTTTTTTACAACCGACGGCACGGAGACCGATTGCTTCGTTCTAATGAAACAATTAGGACTCAACGCAATACGCCTTCGCGTATGGGTCGACCCCGCTGAACACGGCAACTGGTGTAATAAGACCGACCTGCTCGACAAGGCTAAACGCACCGCCCGGGCAGGTATGGACGTAATGATTGACTTTCATTACAGCGACTGGTGGGCGGATCCTTCACACCAGACAACGCCCGCGGCATGGAGAAACTGCACCTATGAAGAGATGAAACAAGCGGTTGCGGAGCATACAAAAGACATTCTTCAAGCGTTGAAAGACGAGGGCATAACCCCGCGTTGGGTACAGGTCGGGAACGAGACGAGCAACGGCTTCTTATGGCCTATGGGCGACGCTAAACAGCACCCGGAGCAATACGCCGGACTCTTTGCCGCAGGGTACGAAGCGGTCAAAACCATCTTCCCCGATGCAATCGTCATAGTGCATTTAGACAACGGATACGACCCCGAACTATATGATTGGAACCTCGGCGCACTGCTCGCCGGCGGCGCAAAATTCGATATGATTGGAATGTCGCTATATCCTTATTGGGCGCATCTGACCGACAGCAACCGCACTGCCGACGCAACCATCACCGACTGTATCGCCAATATAAAGCGCGTCGCCGAACGCTTCGGATGCGACGTGATGATAGCAGAAACGGGTATGGAATGTGCCGACGAACAAGGGCGTTTGGCTTCTGACGCAGTTCTCAATGAGGGTAAGGCGCAACTTGTGCGAATAATAAAAGAATGCCGCGATAACACCGGCGGACACTGCAAGGGCGTATTCTATTGGGAACCCGAATGCCGTCCCGGTGCCTACCGTCTCGGCGCGTTTACCGAAGACGGCAAACCAACTGTCATTATGGACGCATTCAAAGAATAATCCCGACGGAGTTATAAGGTTATAAGGTTACAGGTTATTAGGTTATAGGTTCTTACACCAAAAACCTATAATTTATAACCTGACTGCGGTGCCGCCTTGCAGGTTATCGGCGGATGTAATCCTCACTTCGCTTTCCGCCGCTATCCACTGCCGTGAGGGCGTTCTCTATCTTGGGCAACATCCCGCCTGTCTCCTAATCTTGTCCTTTATGAGTTGCTGTCTCTTTGTGGTTTTATTGATTGATTTGGAAAGGTATGCACACCCCTAAAGGAGAGGGATGTGCACACACGGTTAATTACTTTATTCGCCTTACTTATTGCGCCTACTGCTTAATTTCCAGATCGTCGAAATCGACGGTCGTTTTACCATAGACGACGAAGCCGATGCCGGTAGATTCTAACCTATAATGTCCTATCTCCGGCACTTTCAATGCTTCCATATCATTCACATAGAATTTCAATCTGCCGTCAGCTTTCTTCATTTGTAACTTCACTTCCGTTTTCTTTTGTGCTTTCAGTTTTATGTCATTTCTGTTTTGACCTGAAATTTTATATTCTCTGATTGTAGCTACGGATGCCCTGCCTTCTTTTACCATAAACACGGAATAATTACCGTCGTCAATATAGTTGAACATCAGACCGAAATTCTTATCACCGCCTACTTCCTTAACGAATGCAGTACAACTAAGTTCGAAGTCTTCATTAAAGTCAAAGGGAGCATAACAATGGGTTTCCACAAAGGCAGGGTCTCCGCCATCAGTTATTTTTAATGCCGAGGCTATAGTGTTTCCGCTCTTTTTCCCTTCCATATGCATCTTACCGTCAATAATTATTGCATCTCCTGCATCCCCAGACATCTCCGTCCAGGCGTATTCGTTGGAATCGAAAGTATCCTTCATCTGTGCATTAGCAGTCATAGCAGCCAATAGTGCCACAACAAACAAAATCTTTTTCATATTGTCCTTATCTTTAATGGTTTCATGTCTATTACATTTTACCAAGTCTGGTTTGGAACTCGCTAATAAGCGGCTCCATTTCTTTCAGCACCCTGTTGACCTCTCTGTATGATTCGTCTCGATTAGCCCCAATCACCGGAGCTACCTCTGACGATACTTTGATTTGGAATGTAAGGTCGCCACCTATATTTGTTTCTTTCACGGATACTCTTGTTCTAGCGACTTTTTCCGCCTCTGTGAGCGTCTTATATTTCCAAGGAGTCTGCACAAATCCCGAAGCCATATCGGTGGTCTGTATCTCGTCGAAATAATTGAGCAACACTTGGTGTATCATCTTCCACGCCTTCTCTGTATTACGCTTGCCATTAGCATCTTCGGTGTATAAGTCTTTCGAAACCGTAACAGCAAAATACTTGTTCACCGAACCACTTTCAACCGTAACGTCGTAATATGCATCACGACGGAGAGTATAAGATATCGATTTACGTTTGTCGGAGGTGAATAATTTTACTTCCAAAGGCAGATAACCTTCCTCCTCAAATTTAAGGACGACGAAATCATCTTTTCTGTTCATCGTAACCTCAACGACTCCGTCGCCGATATAGTTTCCGTCAACATAGATTTTTGCAGTCGACGGCGTAACGGAAATTTTCCTTACATCTTTTGCAGATGCCATAGCGCATATTAGTAATACCGCTAAAATAAAAGAAAACCTTTTCATTCCGGTTTGTCTGTTTTAAATTAATATTATGTGATTATTAGAATGTATAGCCAAGTGAGATAATACAGCTGTGGTTCTTTAACCTGTCGTGCAACACATACCGCATGCGACATAGGGACCGATGTGCACACGTGCTTGATGCTTTATATTAACACACTACGGTTACTTCCATACATAAGTCCAATCAACCCATCCGCCTGCATAGATTGCGGAAACATATCCATCACCGTCGAACGTGTAAGTGTAAGAAGATGTATAGGTATCTGTCTCACCACTGGCCTTCGAATCTTTAGTTGTCTCTTTTACAGGAAGTTTGTTAATCTTCATGCCGAACATCTCCGGGTTGGTATATGCGACCTTGACATCATCATCAGAGAACGATACGCGGAGAAAAACCTTATAGTTCATTATTGCAGGATTATATCCGCTACAGGTCTGGTCACCATATTCAAGGGTACGAGTCTCTGTTCCACCAGACGTATATGTGAACTCCTGCTTTACCGGGACATCATTCTCCCAAGTTATCTTGCTTGTATAAGGACCATCGTAACCGACGTAACCGTAGTCATCATCGTAGTCATAATTAATAAGATGCTCCGTACCAATCAGCCGGTTAGAGGAATCATAGCTATAGGTTATAGTTTCAGTTTCTCCGTCGCCATCATCACGTACAGCTTTAGTTGCCAATCCGTTGGAGAGAGTATAGGTGACGGTGTAGGCATAACCCTCTTTGTCCTTAACAGTCTCCACTAATGAATTTGTTCCCCAAGCGTAATAGAGGTCATAACTTCCCGGAGATGTGAGGCTCTGCAGTTTTCCGCTCGAATTATACGATACCGTCCATGTAAAATCAGCATCTTCAGGATCAGACGGGTCGCCCCAACACCATTGAACTAATTTCTTTCCGCTTGAGCTGTTGCTCCCGCCATTGTCGTCATCATCACTGCACGCAGCGAACGAGAAAGCCAGAAGTACGGCAACTGCTGCCATACCAATCATTCTAAATGTTTTCATTTTCTTGTTAGATTTTAGTTTAACATCTTTGCCCCTACTGACCCTACAGCGGCGGTTTAATTTGAACTTGTTAGGGCATAAAAGAAAAGTGGAGTCAACCATTTTGCCTTATTATTGTCGTAGGACCTAGACTTCCTGTAGTATCGATAAGAGAAAAGAGAGAACCCCACTTGGAAGTACTCCACGATACCACATGGAAACCAACCAAGGAGAGCAACCTTCTCACCATTCCGATACTTGTGCAGTGAATTGTCTAGGTTCACGACAACGGAATAAAGCGAAAACGCGCTTTCTAAATATGACCTGCATAAGGCACGAGTGCCGAATGCGAGGGCAAAAGTAATGCAAAGCTATATTACGTGCAAAGGAAATGCAAAGATATTTTCAATGCGGGGAAAGGATTAACGTCGGGATAAGGAAAAGGCTAAACGCTCCGCGTTTAGCCTTTTTTGCAGTTGGACTATCCGGACTCGAACCGAATCAAACAGAACCAAAATCTGTTGTGCTACCATTACACCATAGTCCAATCCACCCTATAAAGAACGCATATCCCTGCCGGGATATACATCATATGTATCTTTTGGTTGCAAAGGTAAACTAAATTTATATTTACGACGCATCAAAGGAATAAAATATTTTCCGATTAGTTCTTATTTCGCCGTCAAAAGGAAATATCTCTTCTTGCCTTGTTGGACAAGCAAATAGCGCTCGTCAATAAGGTCAGCAGGTGTTATGACGGCGTCGTACGTCGTAAGTTTCTCCTTGTTGATACTAACTCCGCCCCCTTGCGTCATCTTCCGCATCTCTCCGCGAGAGGGGAATATGGGTGCCAAATCAACACATAAATCAACGGCTTTTATGCCCTCGCTAAGCCTTTGGCGGTCGATATCGTAGCGCGGCACCCCGGCAAACACATCAAGCAATGTGCGCTCGTCGAGCCTTAAAAGCGACTCTTTCGTCGCCTTGCCGAAGAGGATATTGCTTGCCTCGACGGCAAGTTTGAGGTCGTCAGGAGAGTGAACAAGGAGCGTTACTTCTTCTGCCAAACGCTTCTGGAGCTTACGTTGCCCGGGGTCGGAGCGGTGCTCGGCGATGAGCCCGTCTATTGTCTCGCGGTCTAAATCGGTAAATATCTTAATATATTTCTCTGCATCCACGTCGGACACGTTAAGCCAAAACTGATAGAATGCATACGGGGTTGTGCGCTGCGGGTCGAGCCATATATTGCCGCTTTCGGTCTTGCCGAACTTCTTCCCGTCCGACTTCGTAATAAGCGGGCAAGTAAGTGCAAACGCCTCTGAGTCCGCCCCGAGCGTCCGGCGAATGAGTTCCGTGCCCGTCGTCATGTTGCCCCACTGGTCGTTGCCGCCAAGCTGAAGACGAACGCCATGCTCGCGATAAAGATGGAGAAAGTCGTATCCTTGCAGGAGTTGATAGGTGAACTCGGTGAACGACAGCCCGTCGCGTGCCGTGCCGTTGAGCCGTTGCCGCACGCTCTCTTTCGCCATCATATAGTTGACTGTGATGTGTTTGCCGACGGTACGCGCGAAGTCGAGGAATGTGAAGTCCTTCATCCAATCGTAGTTGTTAACTAACTCGGCGCGGTTCGCTTCATTACCGTCAAAGTCAAGAAACCTTGCCGCCTGACGTTTTATAGCTTCCTGATTATGGTACAGCGTATCGCTGTCAAGCAAATTACGTTCTTGGCTCTTGCCCGACGGGTCGCCAATCATCCCCGTCGCTCCGCCTACTAAAAGGTAGGGCTTATGCCCGCAATGCTGCAGATGCCGAAGCATCATTATACCGCACAAATGCCCGATGTGCAACGAGTCTGCTGTCGGGTCCGTGCCGAGATAAGCCGACGTGGCGTGAGTGCTAAGATACTCTTCCGTGCCGGGCATTATCTGCGCCAACATCCCCCGCCATCTAAGTTCTTCAACAAAATTTTTCATATTATATGTGTGTATATTAGTTCGTTACAAACATTACGGTACGGGATCATAACCCGAGCCTCCCCACGGATGACAACGCAACAAGCGGCGTATGGCGAGCCACAAACCCCGCGCCGGACCGTACTTCGTTATCGCCTCCATAGCGTACTGAGAGCAAGTCGGAGTGAAGCGGCACGTCGGCGGAGTGAACGGGCTGATACAATTTCGATAAAAGCGTATCGGCAGAAGCAACAACCCGATTAATACTTTTCGCAAATACGGCATATCAGCTTCTCCATCCTTTGCTTCACTTCTTCCGAAGCGTACAATTTATTGTCCATCCAAACGAAAGCTACGAGCAACGTCGTGCCGCTCTCCGTTTTCAAGGCCGAGAAATAATGCTTCAAATGTCGATATGCCTCGCGCAACTGGCGCTTCACCCTATTTCTTTTAACTGCCCTCTTAAAGCATTTCTTAGGCACCGACACCATCATCTTCACCCATGGAGCGCCGATTTCCCGCTCCGTCTCAGTGAATACGGCGCGAATCGGAAAAACCGTGATACGCCGGCTGTTCCCGGAAAAGAGACGCTCCGTCTCCGTGCGCTTGCATATCCTTTCCTCCTTGCAAAGTGTAAAGGACGGCATAATTTGCAAATGATTACTTATCGATCAGCTCTTTCTCTCGGTATCAGGCGGGCTCGTACGCTCGTTTGCACGAACCTTCAGATATGCGTCGAGGGCGCTCGTCATCGACGGATATTTATCCGACGGAGCCTTGAAATCAAGACGCAAGCCCTCTTGTGCGACCGTTTTCGCAGTTGCCGCGCCGAACGCTCCGATACGTATATCGCCCTGCTCGAAAGCGGGGAAATTCTTTTTCAATGCCTTCACTCCCGTAGGGCTGAAAAACAAAAGCATATCATAGTTGAACTTTTGTTTCTCCTCGTCGGAAAAGTCGTTGCTTACCGTGCTGTACATAGTGCACTCCTTATGAAACACGCCGCATTTGTCTAAAAGAGCTTTGATATCGCCGTTGTTGACCGAGCTTAACGGCACGAGATACTTATCCGTCTTGTGCTTTTGGATGAGGGGTACAAGGTCGTCGGGTTTGCCCGTTGTGCCGAAGAATACCTTGCGTTTGCGGTACTGCACATACTTCTGAATATACAGCGCGATAGTCTCTATCGGGCAGAAATACTTCATTGTTTCGGGTATCGTAATCCGCATTTCCTTGCATATCGAAAAGAAGTTGTCGATTGCGTGGCGCGACGTAAAGATAACGGCGGAGAAGTTAAGAGGGTTGATGCGTTGTTGCCTGAAGTCCTTCGCCGTAACACCTTCAACCTTGAAAAATGGACGGAATACGCATTCGACACCATATTTCTTCTCTATGTCATAATACGGGGATTTGTCGGTGGTCGGGCGGGGCTGGGACACCAATATCTTCTTAATCATTGCTCCTAAAACGTTTTCTTCAGACCTGAGCTAAAATAAGTATCAACACATTCCACACCATCAAAAAGGGTGCTAATTCGAGTGTGCAAAGGTATAAAGAAAATCCCGCCAAACCGGCTTTTTGGCAGAAAAAGATTTGTTTTTGCTTATATATTGTAAGTAATCTGAATATTATTACAACCAAAATGACATATATGGCAGCGGCGTGGAACGTCAGCCCGAAATAAGCTAAAAGGTAAACTACGGGCAACAAAAACAGACCCTCCATCGCAGTCAAAAACAAGCTCGATTCATTGTATCGACGGCGTTCGTTACCACTGAAAAAAGTGCGGTTGACAATTGAAACAATAAGTCCTTTCGCGGCGAAGAACACAACAAACACGGCGAAAAGCAATCCGATAATCCGGTACGGCTCTATGTAAAACTCCCTCTCGCTACCGTTAGATACATATGCGAAGTAGAGCAAAGCGTACATAAAACATGTCTGAAACGACAAGAAAGTCATTGCCCGCAACTCGCTTGATGTCAACGTATTAACGCTCGTTTCGCCACGCCGGTTGTAGAAAAACAACTTTACTTGCCTCACAACAAACCGCCCCACAGCAGACAATGCAATAATTGTTGCGACAAGACAACCTACAAGGAATGTACTCATTACGTCGTCCGTGGCAACAGAGTAAGGGATGGTGTCGCCTGCCGCTCCTTGCCTTACGCCGGTTACACGCCCGATATAAGGAATCTTTTCGGTAAAGAAATTATCCCCGTCAAACGAGGTTATATCAAGCTCCGTAATGGTGTCCCGCACCCCCTGCTCATATATATATATTGTATCGCACCCCGCAAGAGAGTCGGCCGCTACCTGCAACGTATCCACCGCGGAGAGTGTATCGCGGTCGGAACGAACGGCATTGGAAACACGCGGGACGGTAACTTGCGCGGCGGACAACACATCCCTGCCCGGCGATGCTTCCGACACCACCGCCGACGTATCTGAATACGTTATGCTGTCCCCACTAATCATTTACAGATTAAATTCCCGTTTCATACGCTCTACAAGGTCGAGCTTCTCCCAAGTGAACAACTCTACGGGGATGGTCTTGTTTCCGTTGTAAAGACTGGTGAAAGTCTTGTTCACTACTTCGTTTTTCCTGCCCATATGCCCGTATGTAGCGGTCTCGGAGTACATCGGCTGGTGAAGTTTCAATGTGCTTACAATATCGGAGGGGCGGAAAGAGAACATACGCCCGATTCTCTCCGCAATCGCGCTGTCGCTCATCGAAACGTGTCCCCGCCCGTAGGTGTTAACGTATATGCTGACCGGCTCCGCCACACCTATAGCGTAAGCCAATTGTACCAACACCTCATCGGCAACACCCGCCGCCACCATATTCTTAGCTATATATCGGGCGAAGTAAGCGGCGGAGCGGTCGACCTTCGACGGGTCTTTACCCGAGAATGCACCCCCGCCGGGGGGGCACCTGAGGCGCGGGATCAGGGCTGATATACAGAGTGGGGGGGGGGCAGAGGGGCGCGCGGCGGCGCCG
>JAJPZE010000066.1 GCA_021204565.1 Prevotella sp.
CCTCTTTTTGATATTGAACGCGCGGAATGCGAACGCCATACCGGTTGTCGTCGTCGGCAGCGCGTTAGGGGTGATTTTGCCGTTCTGGCTTACGAAGATGTTCAGCCGGAAGTGGAGGAAAGTGATTATGGGTAATTCGGGTTCGTACGTCATGGGGTTTGTTCTTGCGTACGCATTTTTCAGCTCTTTCGGCGCGGGAAACGATATCCATGCCGGCGAAAAGTTCGTTATCGCGCTGTCGATAATCATCTTCCCGGCTCTCGATGTGTTGCGCGTGGTTGGCAGCAGGGCACGGGACAGCCGGAGCATCATCACTCCCGATCGCAATCAAATCAACTTCAAGCTTCTCCGGACCGGTATGCCGAGCGGCGCGATATTTCCCGTTTATCTCGTTCTGATATGTTGTTTTGCGGGCTTTGCGGCGTTGTTGCTCTACGCCGGCGCGTCGAAGACGCTGACCGTGTTGTCGGAAGTGGTGCTGTGGGTCGTAACCGAGCTCGTCATAAATCGTTTTATCCGGAGCCGCGAGAAGCGTACTCAGCAGAGGGATTGGGACCGTGTGTACGGCAGAGAAGCTTGGAATGCGCATATCCCCTACGAACAAATTGCAGCCAAGCAATTGCGGTTCGGCGCGATGGGGCTGCCGGAGAAGTTTATCGCGGGCGACGAAACGGGCTTCATTGCGGACAGCATGAGCCGTGTCGAAAAGGCGGGCAAGCGGGCGTTCGACATCGTTGTGTCGCTCTTTTGCCTTATAATCTTCTCGCCCTTGTTTCTGGTTTGTTACGTCTTAATCAAACTCGACGACGGGCAAAACGTCATCTACCGCCAGGAGCGTATCGGGCGTTTCGGCAAACCCTTCAATATCTATAAGTTCCGTACAATGCGTACCGACGCGGAGAGTTTGGGGCCCCAACTAAGCCATGCGTTTGGCGAAGACGACCCGCGCCTGACGAAGACGGGGCGCTTTCTCCGCGCTCATCACTTAGACGAGCTCCCCCAGCTGTGGAATGTGTTGACGGGGGATATGACCCTTATAGGCTACCGCCCGGAGCGCAAATTTTATATAGATCAGATAATGGAGCACGACCCGCGCTACGCCTTTCTCTACCAGATACGCCCCGGCGTAACGTCTTACGCGACGCTCTACAACGGATATACCGACACGATGGAGAAGATGTTGCGCCGCCTCGAATTAGATCTCTATTACCTCGCGCACCGCTCGGCGTGGTTCGATTGCAAGATATTGTTCCTCACGTTCGCCGCAATCGTCTTCGGCAAGAAATTCTGACATATATAACATAAATAACTATCAAACCTCATCCGATTATGAAAATACTTTTAACAGGCGGTGCCGGATACATCGCAAGTCATACGCACATCGAGCTCCGCAAGGCGGGGCACGACGTGGTTGTAGTCGACAATTTTTACAACTCGCAACCCGAAGCGATACGGCGCGTGTCGGAGCTTCTCGGGGGCATCGACATACCTTTTTATCAGGTCGACGTCCGCGATAAAGAGGGCATGGAGCGCGTCTTCAGCGAGCATAAAATCGACGCCGTAATACATTTCGCCGGGCTTAAAGCCGTCGGCGAAAGCGTCGCAAAGCCCCTCGAATATTACGAGAACAATATGAACGGCACCTTCGTTCTTTTAGACACAATGCGCCGGCACGGGTGCAAAAACTTCATCTTCTCCTCCTCCGCAACCGTATACGGCGACCCCGCCGTTATACCCATTACCGAGGAGTGCCCCAAAGGGCAATGCACCAATCCCTACGGGAAGACAAAGTCGATGCTCGAAGATGTTCTCCTCGACGTACAGCACGCCGACCCGGATTGGAATGTCGTGCTCCTGCGCTATTTCAACCCCATTGGCGCTCATCCGTCGGGACGTATCGGCGAGAACCCCAACGGCATACCCAACAACCTCATGCCCTACATCACGCAGACCGCAATCGGCATCCGCAAGGAGCTCGGAGTGTTCGGAAACGATTACGATACCCCCGACGGGACGGGCGTGAGGGATTATATCCACGTCTGCGACCTCGCAACGGGGCACGTCGCAGCCCTTAAAGCGATAGAGCGCAAATGCGGCGTCGCTATTTACAACCTCGGGACGGGGAAAGGGTATTCGGTTCTCGACATCGTCCGCGCCTTCGAGAAGGCGAACAACCTGAAAGTGCCTTACGTCATCAAGCCGCGCCGCGCGGGAGACATCGCAACCTGTTTCTGCGACCCCGCGAAAGCCCGCCGCGAGCTCGGTTGGGTGGCTCAATACGGCATCGAAGATATGTGCCGCGACTCCTGGAACTTTCAAAAGAACAACCCCAACGGATACGAAACGACGTAAACGGACCCGATAACAACACCCGTATAGATAATGTGGTGTGCCCGCCCGGCGCACCACATTTTTCTTGCCGGAAGACAACGGCCCGGCACGCTTCTCCCGGCCTCGTCCGGCGCACTGAGCGTGAGTATGAAGAGTCTAATCATAAACATCACCGTATCAATAACTTGCGTATCAAACGGCAAGTAATGGTTTAATGCTGACCATAACCTCATATTAAGGGTACCCATAATATGGGGTTACGGGGTACCTTAACGTGTGTTTAAGGGTACCCATGATATGGGGTCACGCTCCGCCTCGTCTCCATACGCCGAGAACGCCCGCTCGTACGCGGCGGAGCCCGTTTATCCGCGCCCGGCATTCACGCGCACCGCATAAAGACGGTTGATGTTCGCGGGGGAGCAAAGCGCAAAAATATGTTTGTTTATCGCGCGTAATCATCATTATATTGTTAATTTTGCCCGGAGAAATCAATATTGCAATTATAATGAACGAAGGCGATAAGTTATTTTCGGCGATGTTGCTCAACCACGGGGCGATACGTATCAGTGCGGACAAACCGTTTGTTTGGGCTTCGGGTTGGCGGAGCCCGATCTATACCGACAACCGCAAGGTGCTTGCGCTCCCGGCTGTCCGTACATACGTTAAGGCGGCTCTTGCGCTCCTTATAGACCGGCATTTCCCTGCGGCGACGGCTGTTGCGGGGGTAGCTACGGGCGCCATTGCCCAGGGCGCGTTGGTGGCTGATATGCGGGGCTTGCCCTTCTGTTACGTGCGTTCGGCGGCGAAAGACCACGGCGCGGGCAACCTCATTGAAGGCGAATTGCCCGCCGGGAGCCGTGTGGTGGTGGTTGAAGACCTGATTTCAACCGGCGCGTCGTCGCTTAAAGCCGTCGGCGCGTTACGCGATGCGGGGTACGACGTTATCGGTATGGCGGCGAGCTTTACCTATGGTTTCCCTGTCGCCGAAGAGGCGTTCCGCGCCGCCGGAGTGGAGCTCCGCGCCCTCACCGATTACACGACAACGATGGCTGTGGCTAACAAGCTCGGCCTCGTCTCCGACGCCGACGCCGCCCTCCTCGCCCGCTGGCGCGACGCGCCGGATACGTGGACGGGCAAGTAAACAAGCGATAATCGGCGTGAGGAATGAAGCCCGGAGCAACGCTGGACACGCATTGATATACAGCGCGACAGTATGAGCGACAAATCGAATAATCAGGGCAGGGCATACGAGGCGGCATGCCTTAACGTGCTTGAGGCGGAAATCGGTCGTATGCGACGTGTTGTTGTTGTGCGCGGCAGAGCATTTCGGATAGATGAGGAGCTATTTGAAGAATTGCCGGAAGAGCTGAAAAAAACATACAAGACGAGTGCACTTGCCGCGGTTAAGAAGATATTTGAGTTGGAGCCGTGTATCCTTGAAGACGGCACCGACGCAGTTGAGCTGTCGATACAGCAGGACACAAGGGGCGAGGAAGGTGATGTCAGGGACGTATTGATAGTGCGTCGTGATATTCATTGGGAGATAGGGCTTAGCCTCAAACACGATCATTTTGCAGTCAAACACAGCCGTTTGAGCAACGTATTAGATTTTGGCGGGAAATGGTATAACGTGCCTTGCTCCGGCAAATACCGGACCTCTATTGCCCCGATATTTGCTTATTTGGAAACCGAGAAGTCAAAGCACACAATGTTTCGAGACCTTCCCGACAAGGAGAGAGATGTGTATGTGCCGTTACTGACCGCATTTATAGAGGAGATAAAGTTTCAGTATAAAACTCATAAAGATATTCCCGGCAAGTTGGTCGAGTATCTTTCGGGCAAATACGACTTTTATAAAATCATCAGCATAGACAGGGAAAAATTGACACGTGTGCAGGCCTATAACACGCACGGGACACTCAACCGGCGGGGCAGGACACGAACCGCAACAATATACGTGCCTGTTGCTCCGTTACCTACACGTATTGTCAGCCTCGACTTCGCCCCGGGAAAAAGCAATACGGCAGAGCTGTATATGGATAACGGTTGGCAATTTTCTTTCCGAATACATAACGCTTCAACATACGTCGAAGCTTCGTTGAAGTTTGACATACAAGTAATCGGCGTGCCCGCGGCAATAATATCAATCAATTGCATATGGGGGCAATGATGAACGTTATCAGTCTGTTTTCCGGCGCGGGAGGTCTTGATTTGGGCTTTCGTATGGCGGGGTTTACGACTGTTGCCGCTAATGAAATTGACGCGAAGATATGCCCTACGTATCGGGCAAACTTCCCTTCGGTGCGTCTGATAGAGGGGGATATATGCCGTATCCCGTCGTCTGTTTTCCCTGACAATATTGTAGGTATAATCGGCGGTCCGCCCTGTCAGTCGTGGAGCGAAGCGGGGTCGTTGCGGGGCATAAACGATGCCCGCGGGCGGTTGTTCTTTGAGTATATCCGCCTCATACGCGACAAACAGCCTCTTTTCTTCTTGGCGGAGAACGTGTCGGGTATGCTTGCCGGACGTCATGCAACGGCGGTGAATGAGTTTATGCGCTTATTCGATGCGGCGGGATACAAAGTGTTTCGCAAACTGTTAAACGCGAACGACTACGACGTGGCGGAAGATCGCGAGCGCGTATTCTTTATCGGATTCCGCAAAGATTTGTCTCTCGCGTCGTTTGAGTTCCCCGCTCCCCGAGCGCACAAGCTTGTCTTGCGCGATTGTATTTGGGATTTGCGGCAGACCGCTATCCCGGCAAAGGCGCGGAACAAGACTAACGGCGAGGCGTGCATAACGGCGAACCACGAATATTATACCGGCGGTTACTCTCCGATATTTATGTCGCGCAACCGCGTGCGCTCTTGGGACGAGCCCGCCTTTACCGTACAAGCGAGCGGGCGGCAATGCCAGTTGCACCCGCAAGCACCCAAGATGCCGAAGACCAAGACCAACCGGCACGTGTTCGTCGAGGGCAGTGAAGGGCTTTACCGACGTCTGACCGTGCGCGAAGCGGCGCGTGTTCAGAGCTTCCCCGACGACTTCCGGTTCATCTATGAAGATGTCGATTACGGTTACAAGATGGTGGGTAACGCCGTGCCGGTCAATCTTGCACGCCATCTTGCAACGCAAATAATGAATACGATAAAATAAACATTATACAAAGACGTTTATATATCAGAAAAAGAGCATAAGTTATGAAAGAGGCGAGCGAAGTGAGGACGATATATGCGCCGGTAGAGCGGGTATATGCCGTTTTGTCCGACCTTGAGAATATCCGTCCGGTTATAAATCGCATGCTGTCGGACGAGGCGGTGCAGAGCCGGATGCCGGAGGACAGGCGCGACGAGATTAATTCGACGTTGCGCAATGCCGGGCTCTCGCGGGACAGGATAGAGGTTTCGTCGCCTCTCGGGGGGACGATGTCGATGGTTATAGCCGGGCGCGAGGAGAACAAATGCGTAAAATACGCGACGGAGAAATCGCCCGTCGGGGCGCGCATATGGGTGCAGATGTTGCCTCAGGGCGCGTCTCAAACGGCGGTTAAGGTTACTGCGGAGGTCGACGTACCCGCCTTTCTCAAGCCGGTGATCGGGTCGAGAGTGAAGACGGGAGCGGAGCAATTGGCCGACGCGCTGACACATATAAACTATCAGGAGTAATGCCGAAGCTTTGGGAAAAAGGGTTCTCAACCGACGGGCGGATAGAGCGCTTCACCGTCGGGAGAGACCGGGAGATGGATTTATACCTGGCCCGTTACGACGTGTTGGGGAGTATGGCGCACGTGAAGATGTTAGCTTCGATCGGGCTTATAGGCACGGATGAGCTGCCGGTAATCCTGCGCGAGCTGAAAGCGATATACTTGGCGATTGAGCGCGGAGCGTTCTCCATCGAGCCGGGAGTGGAGGACGTGCATTCCCAAATAGAGCTGATGCTCACGCAAAAGATTGGCGATTTGGGCAAGAAAATTCACTCGGGGCGGAGCAGGAACGACCAAGTGCTTGTCGATCTGCGCCTCTTTACGCGCGCCGAACTGCGGAAGCTGGTTTGCAATATCGAGGGTCTGTTTAATTCGCTTATAAAGAAGAGCGAGGCGAGCCGTGATGTCCTTATGCCCGGCTACACACATCTGCAAGTGGCTATGCCCTCGTCGTTCGGGCTGTGGTATGGCTCCTTTGCGGAGAGTTTGTCGGATGACATGCTCTTTCTGCTTGCCGCATACCGGATGAATAACCGCAACCCGTTGGGCTCGGCGGCGGGTTACGGCTCGTCGTTCCCCTTAAACCGGCAGATGACAACCGACTTATTGGGCTTCGACAGCATGGATTACAACGTCGTTTACGCCCAGGCGGGGCGCGGCAAAACGGAGCGGAACACGGCTTGGAGCATGGCTTCCGTCGCCGCTACACTGTCAAAATTGGCGTTCGACGCTTGTCTGTTCAACTGCCAGAACTTCGGTTTTGTCCGCTTGCCCGACAACTGCACCACCGGCTCCTCTATTATGCCGCACAAGAAGAACCCTGATGTGTTCGAGCTTATACGTGCCAAATGCAATCTCATACAGGCGCTCCCGCAGCAGATAACCCTCGTTGTGAATAACCTTCCGACGGGTTATTTCCGCGATTTACAAATGATTAAGGAGGTGTTCCTGCCGGCTTTCGGCGTGCTTAACGACTGCATTGAGATGACGCGGTATATTGTCGAGCGGATGGAGATCCGAACCGACATACTCGGCGACAAGACTTACGACCCTATCTTTTCCGTCGAAGAGGTGAACCGCCTCGCGGCTCAGGGCGTGCCGTTCCGCGATGCGTATAAGAAAGTAGGCAAGGAATTGGCGGACGGGACATTCGTTCCCGACCGGCACGTACACCATACGCACGAGGGCAGTATCGGCAATTTATGCAACGACAAGATAGCTCGCGCGATGCAAGACATAATTAATGAATTTCATTTTGAGCGTATTGACGATGCTGAGAAGGGCTTGCTTGCTTAATCTGATCGCCGTTCTTGCATTGTGCGGGTGCGGCAACACGCTGACGGAATATAGCTCCGTACCGTGTTATGTGGTGGTGGACAACAGTTTGTTTCTTGATGCAACGCTCGCCTCCGCTATGAACTCGATGTCTCCCGGCATATTCTGTATGATTCAAAAGACGATGTCCGGCACTGCCGAACAATTCTCTTTCTCCGCCACGACCGGGCTTTCCTCCACGCAGGTGTTCACAGCAAAGGAGCAACAAATGAACCTCATCTTCGGGATGAACAACGGTATAATCGTCGGTTTCGGCAATATCGACAGCCCCGCAACCTTTTATGCCTACGACCGCGAATGCCCTAATTGCTTCGACCCGAACGCCGTTCCGGTGAGGAGCAAACCGCTGTCGTTGTCGCCGAACGGTCAGGCGGCGTGCGCCGTGTGCGGACGTATTTACGACATGAACAACCGCGGATACATCATCTCGGGCGACGACGGAGACCCCCTGACCCGCTATCCGGCGTCGACATCGGGGCCGTACGGCGTGCTGGTAGTGCAATAAACGGTTTATCTATTACACCATAATTATATAACTAAAAACCTGACATACGTAATGAAGAAACTAATCTTTTCGCTGTCGCTCTGTTGTTTCGCGCTGGCTTTGAACGCACAAATGGTGGAGCCGGTGAAGTTCATTTCGCAGCTCAAAACCAACTCTACGGCGGAGGCTGAGATAATCTTTACCGCAACGATTGATAAGGGCTGGCACGTCTACTCCACACATCTTGGCGACGACGGTCCCATCGAAGCGTCGTTTCATGTGGAGAAAATGGAGGGCGCGGAATTAGTCGGCGAGCTCCGTCCCGTAGGGAAAGAGATTTCCGAATACGACGAGATATTCGGGATGAAGTTGCGTTATTTTGAGGATAAGGTGTCGTTCGTGCAAAAGATACGCTTTGTTGCGGCGGCTTACGACATCGATTGTTATCTCCAATACGGTGCGTGCAACGACAGCAGCTGCTTGCCTCCGTCGGAGGTTTCGCTGAAGAAACAAGGCGCCAGCCCCGCCGTTGCGGGCGAGCGGAACGATACTCCCGCCGGCGGCGAAACGGCGCCCGCGCCGGTTGAGGACACGGCGAATGCGGCCGACACAACAGCACTTGCCGGCGACGTGAACACGGCGGCAACGGGCGGCGACGACATCTCCGGCGACATCAATTCCCCGCTTTGGACGCCCGTCATCGACGTTCTCGAAGAGCAAGGGGGCGGGAGCAACACTGCCGACGCTTCGCTCTGGTATATCTTCCTGATGGGTCTGATCGGCGGATTTGTGGCTTTGCTCACGCCTTGCGTATGGCCGATAATCCCTATGACCGTAAGTTTCTTCCTCAAAAAAGCAAAGGACAACCGCGCAAAAGGTATCCGCGACGCCGTTACGTACGGCATTTCAATCGTGGTTATTTACGTGGCTCTCGGGCTGATAATCACGGGGTTGTTCGGCGCCAGCTCGCTTAACGCGCTGTCGACGAGCGCGGTATTCAATCTGTTTTTCTTCGCCTTGCTCGTTGTCTTTGCCCTAAGTTTCTTCGGCTGGTTTGAGATACGCTTGCCCGAGAAATGGGGTAATGCGGTCGACAGTAAGGCCTCGGCGACGAGCGGTCTGCTCTCCATATTCCTTATGGCGTTCACCCTGAGCTTGGTCAGCTTCTCCTGCACGGGTCCGATTATCGGATTCCTGCTCGTAGAGGTCAGCGTGTCGGGGAGCATCTTGGGCCCCGCAATAGGTATGCTTGGCTTTGCGATTGCCCTTGCGTTGCCGTTCACGCTGTTCGCGATGTTCCCCTCGTGGCTTAAGAGCGCGCCTCGTTCGGGCTCGTGGATGACAACTATTAAGGTTGTTCTGGGCTTCATAGAGTTGGCTTTCTCGCTTAAATTCCTCTCCGTTGCCGACCTTGCATACGGCTGGCATATCCTCGATCGTGAGGCTTTCCTCGCGCTTTGGATCGTTATCTTCGGGCTGATGGGCTTATATCTGATAGGTAAATTAAAGTTTCAGAGCGACACCATAGGGGGAGAAACTGACAAGCCTATGCCCGTGTTGTGCATTATGCTCGGGCTCGTGTCGCTGGCTTTCGCTTTGTATATGGTGCCCGGTCTGTGGGGGGCGCCGTGCAAGGCGGTGAGCGCGTTCTCGCCCCCGATGAACACACAGGACTTCAATATGAACACCAAGGAGGTGCGCGCGGCGTACACCGACTACGAGGAGGCCATGGCGGCGGCCCGCAGGGAGCACAAGCCTGTGTTCGTCGACTTCACCGGCTTCGGTTGCGTCAACTGCCGTAAGATGGAGGCGGCGGTCTGGACCGACCCTTCCGTGGCGGGTATTCTCCAAGACGACTACGTCTTGGTATCCCTCTTTGTCGACGACAAAACGCCGCTCGCGGAGCGCATAACCGTAACGGAGAGCAACGGCGAACAGCGTACGTTGCGCACCGTTGGCGACAAATGGAGCTACTTGCAACGACATAAGTTCGGCGCAAACGCCCAGCCCTTTTACGTCGCTTTGGATAACGACGGCAACCCGCTGTCGGGGTCGTTCGTATATAAAGAGGATGTGCCGGCATTCCTTAAATTCTTAAACGAGGGGCTGAAAGCGTATGCTAAATAAGGAGGAGAGGGCGAAGATAATCGCTCTGATCAACGAAGAGGTGGTTCCGGCGGTGGGGTGCACCGAGCCGATGGCTGTTGCCTTGTGCGTGGCGAAAGCAACCGAACTGTTGCAAGAACGCCCCGCGAGCATCACCGCATCCCTTAGCGCGAACATCTTGAAGAACGCTATGGGCGTCGGTATTCCCGGCACGGGGATGATCGGACTGCCGATTGCAATCGGCTTGGGCGTGGTTGTCGGCAAATCGGAGTACGGCTTAGCGGTTATAAAAGACGTTACGCCGGCGACCCTGAGCGAAGCAAAGACATACATCGAAACCACTCCAATCAACATCCGGCTTAAAGAGGGGATAAGCGAGAAGCTGTATATAGAGGTGGATGCAGTAGGGGAGAGGCATAGCGTAAAGGCGGTTATCGCCCGCAACCACACCAACTTTATCTATCTCCGCCGCGACGGCGAGGTGATTCGAAACGAGCCTTTAACGAAAGAGGAGGAGGGCTCGTGCGGCGTGTGCCTTAACTTCCGGACGGTTTACGACTTCGCAATGACGGCGCCTCTCGACGAGATTGACTTCATATTAAAGACGAAAGAGTATAACCTCGGCGCAGCCCGCGAAAGCCTGAAAGGCAACTACGGGCATTGCTTGGGCAAGACCATCGACCGCCCCCTCGCGCATGGTATCTTCGGCAACTCTATCTTCTCGCATATCATTTCGAAGACCGCGCTCGCTTGCGACGCACGTATGGGAGGCGCATTGGTGCCGGTAATGTGCAATTCAGGCTCGGGCAACCAAGGTATCTGCGCAACTAATCCCGTTGCCGTGTTTGCATTAGAGAACGAGAATACCGACGAGGAGATGATACGCGCCTTAACTCTCAGTCATCTCGCGGCAATCTACATTAAACAAAGTCTGGGGAAGCTGTCGGCTCTCTGCGGTTG
>JAJPZE010000023.1 GCA_021204565.1 Prevotella sp.
CCCTCAAAGGTACGCTCCCTTCGCCGTTGAACCCGGCAATCATCCAGACGCGCGTATCGTTTTCGTACCTGTCGAGTAACTCCTTCGAGAACGCGAAGAAAGAAACGGCGGGCACATCGTCGTCTTCAAGCACGACGAGTTTGTCGGTTTTGGAGAACGCCCACGCCTGCGACAGGTACTCGGACGGGTCGCAACCGTAGTTCTTTTCTTGGTAGAGCCGCTCCACGACGCACTCCCAATCGATGTTTGAATTGCTCACAACATCCCGGCAAGCCTCTATCAGCGGCGCGTCGGACTCGTTTCTCGCTCCGTCTTGATAAAGAAACAGCCTTGCGGGACGGGCTTTCCTGACCGCTTCGAACACTTGCCGCAAACTGTCCGGACGGTTGAAAAAGATTATAAGAACAGATACGTCGACGTCTGCCTTTTTGACTATCGTTGAGCTTCGGCTGCACTCGGCATCAAGCGAGCTTGTGCTCTCGTTTGCACGAACCTTCATTCCTTTCTCCTGAGAGGTATTAAATCTTTTTGCGCGAACAGCCAAGGGAGATAGTGCGTGCATAGCGCAATTATCGGCACTTCAACGCAGACGAGCAACAAGAGCTCCTCCGCGGCGCACCATCCGCCAAATCCCCAGAAGAGAATACGGCTCCAATGCTTCGGGAAAAGATAGATTAACGGATAATGAGTTATAAGCACAACGATACTGTAACGCCCCAAATACGACACCACCGGCACACGACGGAGCAAGCGGGAGATAACCAGTATGCCGTAGATACCTAATATTCCGCCGCCGTAGAGCGCCCATACGGGGATATGATACTCGTTGTGCACATAAAATATACCCGCCTTTCCGAACCGGAGCGTCATATAATAAAGGATGACGAAAGATGCCGCGCCGGTCAGCCATTCCCACCACTTGCCCCTCGCGGAAAGGAACGCCGTATGCCGCCTGACCGCATATCCGAGCACGAAATAAGGCAGGGCGGTGAGCGCCGTCCGCAGGTGTAACGCCTCTATGTAATCCCGCCCCGACCAGAAGCCGAACAAGCCAAGCAACACAATACTAACGTATAGCGTGGGGAGATTGTTCTCCGACAGATGAAGGACGAGATAAAAGAGATTGTTCATCAGGAACAGACACCAGAGGAACCAAATCGTAACAAACGGATAGAAAGATTGCCAGGTACGGAGCGCCGGGAGCTTATCGGGCCATATCAGCGTATACGCGACGGCGAGGACGGCGAACACAATAAACGGGACGAACAGCTTATTGGTTTTGCGAATGAGAAAGTCAACGTATCCGCCGTAAGTCTTGAAGAACAGACCGGAGAGGAAGAAATATAACGGCATGCGAAAGTAGTTAGCCGTGTAGAGCACATAGCTGCGATCGGTGAAGCCTCTGTTGCTATACAGCTCTTTCACATGCCACCACATGACCAGCAGGATGCAAATCCCTTTGGCCAAGTCAATCCAGTCGATACGTGGTTTCTCCACCCGTCTCAGAGGATGTTCGCCATCAAGAAGACGGCGTGGTTCTTGCGTTTATCCTCCGGCGGAAGGGTCATATAGTCGCCGTAGAGCTCGGTGAGATATGCGTCGGGATCCTTCGGCGCGGGGTATGTTTTCCCCTCAAAGACAACGCTGCTTAGGGGCCAAGTCTCGTCGTTACGGTGCTTCGCGCCGTATCCGTTGTTCATCGGCACGTTGCCGTAGTGGCTCAAAGGCGGGTTGAAGATATAAGAAATGCGCCATACCGCACTATACGTATAATACATCGCGCCGAAGTAAAACAGCTCGAAGAAAGAATGAAGCGAGTAATAGTGCCGGCGGTGGAGTACGGAGTAGCTACGACATATCCCGCGCGTTATTTTCTTAGTGAAGCTCCGGGATACGCACGGGTATTTGACAAACGGGAATATATCGACGTAGAGAC
The DNA here is from genome assembly GCA_021204565.1 of Prevotella sp. Classification (GTDB taxonomy): domain Bacteria; phylum Bacteroidota; class Bacteroidia; order Bacteroidales; family Bacteroidaceae; genus Prevotella. The sequence continues at coordinate 1,937 of JAJPZE010000023.1, forward strand.
CCTTCTCGTAGTTGGCGGAGAAATCGTCGGAGGGTTCGATAATGAGCGAATTTAGGTCGCGCACCTTTACAATAGGCTCTTTCGTGTCGCTTCGCCAAGGGTTGTGGAGCACGAGATGAGGGGGCAACTCCTTTGGCGCAATCTCCATAAAGCGGTGCAAATCCTTATCGGTCATCGCTATGTCTATATCGTCGTCCCAAGGTATGAACCCGCCGTGACGCACCGCTCCGAGCAATGTCCCGCCGTCGAGCCAGTACTCTATGCGGTGTTTGCGGCATATCCGGTCGATCTCGTCGAGTATAGTGAGTTGCTTTTGTTGGCACGCTTTAAGCTGGCCGAGCGTGTAGGTTGTGATGTTCTGCATAATCGTTTGGAATGTTAGTCGGTTATTAGTCGTTCGAATAGTTGTATATCGCTTTGATACGTTATCTTTATGTTGTTCCGGTCGCCTTCAACGACGCGGATGTTCACCTCCGGCATATATTCGCTCACGACGGAGATATCGTCGGTCGGGTTAAAATCAAGGTTCGCGAGCGCCCGTTTGAACGCTAACGCTATGACGCTACGCCGGAAACACTGGGGCGTCTGGGCACGCCGGAGCATCCTTCGGGGCGGTATGTGGGCAATCGTGCCGTCGGGGGAAAGCTCCACGATAGTGTCGGTTACGGGCACGGCGACCTCTACGGCAACACTCATGCGGAGCGCGGCGGTGCATTTCGTTATTATATCTTGCGAGACGTTCGGGCGGGCGCCGTCGTGGATAAGGAGATTACATTCCTCGCCGCAGTAAGCACGTACAGCCGCCAACGAAGACAGGTACCGCTCCCCGCCCCCGACGAGGAAACGCCGCACCTTATTATATTCTCCACGCTCCGCAATCTCCCTTATGCGGGGCAGGTATTCCTCCGCCGCGACAACGGCAATCTCGTCTATTTCCGCGTGCCTGTCGAACGCTCGTATCGTGTGTTCGATTATTGTCTTGCCCCCGACGACAATAAACTGCTTGGGCACGTCAGTTGCCATCCTGCTCCCTTTGCCCCCCGCAAGTATGACCGCTACGTTCCTCATCTGCGCAATCTCCTCACTACAAATTGTTCGCACTCACGCAATATCTTCACCCCGAGCAGCTTCATCACCGCGTAATACAACACGGCGAACAGCACGCACTTCGCCGCCAATAAAGCCCAAAGCGATACCAATCCGCCCGTCAGGCGAACTACGCCGAACGCAACCGCCGACGCCGTAAGAGCAAAGGGAAGAACATCGGACAGGAACTTCCCGAACCCGTATCCCGTCAGCCGCCGGCAGAATACATACCAGACGAAAAGCCACACGATGTTGAGCGCCGTATAAGCAATCACCATCGTACGTATGCCCTCGCGCCATACAAGGAGCATGCAAATAATTTGCGCCAAACCGAGCGAAAGAGTAACGTAAAGATACGTTCCGCTCCGCCCTTTCGATATGACGAGATTAGACAAGAGAGCCGACAACGGAACAACAGCACCCGATATGCAGAGTATCCTCAACAGCTCCGCGCTCGCTAACCATTTGGCGGTTATCGCCAGCACGATAAACTCTTTCGCAACCGACGACAGACCCAGAAGGAGCGGGAAAGATACGAACGCGGTGAAGCGCATCAGCTTCCTCAGGGCGTTCAACTGCCTGCCCCCGTCGGCGCGAAGGTCGACCAATACGGGCTGCGCAACTTGGTTGACCATATTCTGAACCAACGAATAACATTTGAAGCTCCACTGGTACGCCTGGTTATACACGCCCGTCCGGCGCTCGCCGAACAGACGTCCGAGGAGAATATTCAGCACGTTATTGTTTATTATACCCGCTATCGTGGTCAGCAAAATACGGGAAGAGAAGCGGAACATCCTTACGACAGGCGCAAATGTAATGCCCGTTACGCTCGGCCGCCACTCACTGTAACGCCAGACAAATATCGTGTTGACAAGCACGTAAACCAAGCCTTGCGTGGCGAGGCTCCAATATGCAAGCCCGCAAAAAGCCATCACGGCGCCCGTCAGAGACGACGTTACGACCGCCGCCATCGCCGCTTTCGCCTGCTCTTTCGCCCGCAGATGTTTGAACAGCCATGCCGTTTGAGCCGTCCCGAACGAAGCGATAACGATGCTCAAAAAGGCGTAACGGCACAACGGAACGAGGGCGGCGTTGTCGTAAAACCGCGCAATGAGCGGGGCGGAAAGGAACAGAACGACGTAAAGAACGCCGCCGGCGAGGATATTAAACCAGAATACGGAGTTGTAATCGCGGTGCTCCGGGCTGTCCAAATTCACCAATGCAACGGTAAATCCGCTATTCTGAAGCGCCGTTGCAACTAAGGAGAAGACGCTGATCATCGCCATCATTCCGTAGTCTGACTGCGACAGCAAGCGCCCGAGAACTATACCGAAGACGACTCCGATAACCTGTTGCACGAGGTTGTTCATACCTCCCCAAAACAGTCCCTTGCCCGTTCTCTCCTTTAAGCTTTGCATTCTTTACGCCACAAAAATAAAGCAAAAGAAAAGAAATATCAAATAATTAAACGAATAAAAACGTATAATGCAAATAATTACAATGAATATGCAATAACGCTCCTTTATGACCGGGGCGGACAAACAAGGGGCGTGATTAATGCGTCACGCCCCTTGCATATCATATATTTCTCCCGGTCGGAGTTTGCCCTTACATCTTCTTAAGGCGGAGAATGTTAATCGAATAAGCCGGTATGTCGAACATCGGCTTGTTCGCGTCCATGTAGATCCGATGTGTTGTCGGATACACATCCGTCGGGAACGCCGGCGTGTTCTCACGTGTGCCGATAGGGGATTTCATCTGTATGAGCTCGCCGCCCGCCGTTTTGAAATCGCCGAAATGCAGGTCCGCCGTCTCCGCAGTACCGCTCGTGTTGACAATCTTCAGGATCATTTCGTCGCCCGCGGCATTGAGCGATGCCGACGTGAATATGGCGGGCAGGGTCGGTCCGGTCAGGGTCGTTTCGAGGATCTTATGCCCGTCCAAGTATGCGGTAATCTCGTTGTCGTTCACCTCTACGTTCACGTCGTACCAGCGCCCGGTCTCTATTTGCCCCTCGACGCTTGTCAACGTGGCGCGTTTCGTGCCGTTGCCCTGCTCGATGCTGAACGCCGTGTTGCCCCAGCCTCCGAGATTAATCCAGCAATAGTTGCCGTTCTCTTCGTTGTTCACCACGACGATGAAGCCCTCGTTGCCCCCGTCTTTGCGCGCGCGCAACTTTACCGAGTACTTTGTGCCGTGCACTTGTTCGGTCAACAGGGCTATACGGTCGACGCCGTCGGAAGTCTGGGCAAGACCTTCGTTAGTAGCTTGCCAGGTACCCTCGCCGAGCGTAAATTCGTCTGTCGTCTTCCCCGAAGCCGTGATGGTGCCCTTATGCGTGTTCACCGTGATGTCGGCGAAAGTGGCTTGCGTGCCGTATGTAGCCACGCCGACGGAACACTCGCTCGGGGTGTACGTCCCCTTGTCGAGCATAATCGTGCGTTTGCCCTGAGTAACCTTCAACACCTTGTCGCCCGTATTGTCGGACATCATCTTCTGCACATAATACGACGGCGTGCCCGCCACGCTGTTGCTGTTGAAACGTATCATATCCGGCAACCAAGCGGGGTCGTTCTCGTTTACGAACAACGGAGCATACGAAGCCATCGATACGACGTCGGAGTTGTTCTCCATACCCATCATAAACACCGCCTCGGCTAACGCCGCATTGAGGTTGCCCGTCTGTCCGAAGCTCTGCCAAACGGCGTATTCGCCGCAGTATACCTTAGGTTGCGTCCGGTCGTAGTTGTCGTATTTCTCAAAGTTGTCGCAGAACCAACGGGGGGTGCGGTAATAGTGTTCGTCGGTCAAATCCGTTGCCGCATCGCATGTCCAGCGCGGAGAGTCGGTGCCCCAAGCGGGCACGTTGCCTATAATCTTCATATTCGGATACTTGGCGAGAATTGCATTGCGGAAGAGTTTATAGCGCTCGGCATAGTTGTCGGAAGTGGGGTCTCCGTGCCCGTTATTGTTCTCGTTGCCGATTTCGACGTATTCGATATTAAACGGTTCGGGATGTCCGTTCGCCGCTCTCATTGCCCCGTACTTGGTCGATGCCGCTCCGTTAGCGTACTCCAACGCCGCCATACATTCGTCAATCCACGATTGCACCTCGCCTACGGGCGTCATACCCCCGTGCCAGATACCCACATTGCAAACATACAGCGGTTTGGCGCCTATATCTTCCGCCAATTGGAGATATTCGTGAAAGCCCATACCGTCGGAGGTGCGGTATCCCCAGTTCTTATTCTCATGCCCGGGCCGGTTCTCTACCTTGCCAATTGTCCGCTCCCAACGGAAGGCATTGTCGGGGCTGTCCTGACCCTCTACGAAACAACCGCCGGGGAAGCGCATGAAGCGCGGATGCAAATCGTCCAACATCTCGACGAGGTCAGTGCGCAGACCGTTCTCCCTGCCGCCATATGTAGGCGGGAAGAGCGAAACCATATCGAGACAGAAATCGGCATCACCCAAGGCGCTTATCACGAGCTCGGCGTCCTTATCGTTCGAAGAGGAGGTCAGCGTGGCTGTTACGTGTTGCCAGCCCTTGCTTTTCTTGTCGACATCCAACTGTTTCGAGGCATAAAGGTTCGTGCCGAACTTGCCTTTGAGCATCGCGTAAAATTTGGTTCCTTTATTCACTTTCAGCCATAACGAGAGCTGATAGGCGCGCCCTTTCACGGCATTGATGCCCCAGAAGCCGTTGTTCAACACGCCCGCGTCGGTGTCCGCAATACCGGTCGTAACGACGTGGAGACACTGCCGTTGCGTGTCGTTCATCAGTCCTTGCGTCTCGATTGTCATACTCACCTCGCCTCTGACGGAAGTGTACGGCTCCCAGAAGACGGGCTTCTCGGCGTCGTCCTCAAAGGAGCGGTTGCGTACGAGCTCGGCATAAATGCCGCCGTCGGCGGCGTGGTTGATGTCTTCGAAAAATATTCCGTAGAGCATCGGGCTGATGTTCACTCCCGTCGGAGCAGGGTCGACGGTGATGTTCACTTGTGCCCCCGCCGCAAGGCAGAAGCACGCAAGGATAACGATAACTGATAACTTTTTCATTGCTGTAAATAGTTGTTGATTAATTGGTTGTATATGTAATCCGATTTTTCTAATAATCTCTTGTTGCCTACGAGAAAGAGATATTTCATCGCCCGCGTTATAACCACGTTCAACTTGCGGTCTATTCTCCGCCCATTTTCGACGAAGCTACTCTCCGTCAGGAAATCTATCTGTGAGGGCATGCGGACGGTGAAGCCATAGATAATCACCTCGCGCTGGGAGCCCTGGAAACGCTCTACGGTGTCGATAGTGATGTCGCGTTTGCCGATATCCGGGACGGATGTCAGGGCGTTGCGGACGGCAGAAATCTGATTGCGGTAGGGCACGATTATCCCTATCGTAAGTCCGCTGTCGAGCCCGGCGACAATATTTGCAATCGCTTCCGCCTCGGCGGTATTGACCGTCGGCGACGGTGTTTCCGCAGGGGCGGCGACATCTTTGAACACGACGCGGGGATGCTCCGACGGCGCTGTCTGGTGGGGTAAGGGAACGCAGGAGAGCAGTCCGTTGTAAAACAATTCGTTGCTCACGCGCGCTATCTCCTCGTGCATACGCCCCTGCGAACGCAACAGGCATGCCACGGCGGGGTCGCTCCCGTGCCGGCGGAGCAGACGTTCGAAGAGCGACATGCGGCAGTCCGACACGCCGGCAGCAAGCAAGAGAGGATCCGTTACCGCCGCTTCCGCCGCCGTCTGACGCACCACGGCGGGGAGCTGTTTATAGTCGCCGATGAACACGAACCGCCCTATCGCCGGCTCCGTGCCGTGCCGGGCGGCTATCAAACCCGCTATTTGCGGCTCGAGGATCTGCGATGCTTCGTCGATTATTGCAAGCGTAAAGCGCCTCAGAACGAACAACGCGCCGCGCGAGGAGAAAGCGTTTATCGTGCCGGCGAACACCTTTTGCTCTCTCACGAATGCCCTTACGTCCTCCAATTTCCCAAATCCGGCGACGCGGTTTTCAAGCATATGCGCTCTGTAAGCGGGGCTGCACGACGGCTCGCTCCCTATGCGGACAAAATCAATACCCGCCTCGCACAGTTTGCCGCATATCTCGTCGACGGCTCTGTTCGTATAGGCCATAACGGCAACACTGCCCCCCGGCGCGGTCAGTTCCTCTTTCAAGGTGTACAGCATCCCAAAACTTGTCTTGCCCGACCCCGGCGGACCGATAATCAGGAATAACTCGCGGGCTTGCTTGACCCGCAGTTGAAGGTCGTTGAACGCGCCGTAATCGCCGTTGAGCGTGAGGCTCGTGTCCGTCGCGGGCTTGGCTCCGAAGAGGAATAAGTCGCGCCATCGGCGGTCGGCGGAGAGGAACGCGAACAGCCCGCGGTATGCTCCGGCATAAGATGAATCGATAAAGTCGTGCTCCAGAGCCCACGCCGTGCCCGGCGGCGTGTCAAATAGCGCTTTGCACCGCTGGGGCATCCGCAGGCGGAGAACCATTCTGCCGGTCTCTATGTTCTCAACAACGGCGCGGTGTATGATGCTCTTGCGGCAGTCGGGTTCGCCGGTCGTGTCGTAGCGGAACAGCGTTACAACGTCGCCCGTGCGGAAGTTCGACGCGCCGAAATCGATGTTCGTGCAGACGACGCGCTCCTCATCCGCTTCGATTGACATATTGTCGAGTATGTCGCCCGCTTCCTTTTTCTCTTGCAAAGACGCAAGCCACCTGCCGCACACGCCGCTCGCAGGCTTGCCCGGAGTGCCGGTCTTGCCCAGGACGAACTCACGTTCGACAAACTGCAACATACGCTTGCAGTATGCACGCTCCGCGGGGCGGGCGTTCCGATACGGCGCCATCACCGCCTCAAACTGCGGCTTCTGATACTCTTCCCATAGCTTCGTATGCTGATTGTTAACATTAAGCATCCCGACATCGAAGCGGTCCAACAGGTCGAAACCGTCGTTCGCATACGACAGCTCAGCCGCAACAAGCGCGTTTCGGACAGCCGTCGCACGCCGGAGAAGCTGCGGCGAAGCCCCCGTTCGAGCCAACGGACGCTCGTATTTTGAATATAAAAGAAAGGTTCGCAACTCCTCTTCCGGCACGCCGTACGCATACTCCAACACGGCGCGATAGAGCAAGAGCTGGACAAAGTGGGGCATTGCGGCAACGGGCGAAGTGCGGTCGTCATTACCCGGGACGAAGCCGGCGCGTCCCGATTTCTGCTCTATGACGACGCGGAAATCACTCTGAAGGAAATCCATACGCCCCTGCAAACCGAGCAACTCGCAAACGAACGACGGCTCTATAATTATCTTCTCCGGCGAAAAAGGGGTGCCGACAGCCGCCGTCCAATCCTCTTCCAATGCGCGCCGGATATGCTCTTTCTGGCGTTTCGCTTCGGTGTGAAAACTCTGATCCAAGCCCTCACACGCCGCCATATCCAAGCTGTGAGCCATGCAGAAGCCGGCTATTGACTCGCCGTAAGCCCGGTCAGACAAACCGTGAGCGGCTTCGTCAAGCAGTTGGCTCGCAAAATCTCCAAGCAGATTATACCGGTTTGAAACGACGGGAGACAATCTCCGGATTAACGCAAGCAAAGGAGATGGACCGGGCTCGGCAAACAATGACGCGACGAGAGATATGTCGACAAGGAAGTCGGGCTCGTAAACAATCAATTCGGGGAATAGCTTTCCGTCCGTTTCGCGGGCGTTGACAAGGTTCAGCCGGTTGCCTTTTCGGAGCAATGAATGCAGGTACGAGCAGTCGCCGCCCAAGCGTGTGTTCTCCGCGCCATACACTGCAACAACCTCTCCGCCGCCGTCAAAAACCGCCCTGCCGCGTATCTCGCCCGCCGTGAACGTATCTGCAATAATGCGCATTCCCCGCTCCAATGTCTCCGCTTAACGTATGTAATCCGACCCAAAGGTAAGTGTTTTCAAACAACCGCCAAGCAATTCGCCGCCTTATTCCTTATCTTCCGCCCCCTGAAACTATGCTCTTCGCTTATTCCCGGCGGCTTATAACCGTTTCAAAAGCCGGACTTTACAAAGTCTTGGATATATATAAATTATTCGCGTTAATTATTCCTTTAATTGTGAATACGAGGGGTAGTGTGCAATGAAATTTGAGCTCAAAAACCGCGTAAATTATGTTCCGATTTGGCATCTCCACATATCAAAACGAATGCGAACATAGTTCGCGCCAAGCCAAACCCCCATAAATGACCCTCTCATTACTTAGTTATTGACCCCTCATTATATGGGGTTTCGCGGGTCAAAACCCCGTGTTCAGGCAGTGCAAAACCCCGTGTTCTTGCTTTTCTTCACCTATGCTTCGATTGTGTAAAACCGCATAACCGGCTGATTTTCAACTATGTGTGAAATTCGCGAAAAATGACGCAAAACAGCCCGTCTGCGGCGTCGAAAGGATTTCAAAAGTTAAATTCGGGGTGTGTGCAAAATATTTAATTGCATATACGGCACTAAGAAGGCGTGGAGCGCGACAAATGTTAAAGCCGTGTGGCTTGGTGAAGTCGGGCGGGGAGCGAACCACTTACGGGAACTAAAAAAGACAGGCGACGGGGATGCCTTTTGACGGGTACAGCAAGGGCAAAACAAAAGATTTAGTTATTTTTAACGGGGGGGGGGTAAATTGTTACACGGAAAAATTTACCTTTGCAACGCACATCAGAGAAGTCAAGAAACCTTATCGGGCTTGTTCCGGATGTGCGCCCGAGCGTCCTCCCGGTGCGGAGAATGGAGCGGAGAAACGTATGAAGGAGAATAGTTTTATGCGATATATTATTATATATTCATACTCAGTAATGAATTCTTAGTTAAGAGTAATTGGGTTCTTATA
>JAJPZE010000043.1 GCA_021204565.1 Prevotella sp.
AGCCTCTTGTCGGATTCGAACCAACGACCCCGAGATTACAAATCACGTGCTCTGACCAACTGAGCTAAAGAGGCGGGTGGGTAAGCTGACTGTATCGCGTCGCTACGACCGAGTACCTTTGCTCCGTTCCCGGCCTGGAGGATTTCCCGGGAGCTGACCGTACAGGACTTACCCGTCTTGGCGCTTCATTGAAGCGGTGCAAAGGTATGCACTTTCGCCGCGATATGCAAAACAATTAAGCGATTTTCTTCGCCTACGCCTCGCCCGGCTCCAAGAAAGAGAGCTCCAAAACCCCCGCCTCGTCCGCCTCTCCCGCGCCTTGCACGCGCTCGTTATCCTCACGGTATTCAAAGACCAAATCGGACAGGGCAATATCGCATTCCTTGAACAAATCGCGCAGGATACCTATCTTCGCGATGGTGCTGTTAGCCGTCCAGAGATATACTCCGGGCTCGATCTCCTCCCGCCCCGAACCCCCGGTCCGCGACAGCCCGCACTTCCCTAATGCGCACAGCCGGTCGACGGTGTAACGCTCCCCGGCGTACATCTCCTTGCATATCCTTATCAACATATCTTTCCATATCTTGGTCGGGTAACGGGTGCCGCGGAAGACATATGCTTGGAGTTTCATGCCGGTGAACACGTCGTCGTCGTCGTCGAGCGATGCCGAGAGCGCTTCCCGTTTTGCCGGCTCGAACGATGTCGCCGGCATGCGCCATAAATCCATACATACGCCTAACAATTCGTCTTGGCGGTGTATGAGCTCTTCTTCCGTCCATTTACTGCACGAACCCACGTATTTGTTCAGCCGGAACGTGCTGTCCTTAAATCCGTGCTCCGTATCGCGCTTGGCGATAAAGCTCTTGTTGCCGTATTTGGAGTTGTATCCGGTCAGCGTCAGATTAGCCATCGTGTGCAGGTATTGCCGGTGGATACGCTCCCAATCGGCTCCCAAAGCGCGTTTCCATTCCCCGGACAGAGTCTGGGGCATTATATGTTCAATGGTTACGACGCCGCTCTTGATTTTATCCACCAAGTTATCGGTGTCGTCTTCGACGTTATTCCTGTTCTCCAAGCGCTCCATAACGAACAAGCGGGCGGCGGGCGGCATCTTATATATCTGGCGGGTGCAGAAGTTGTCTTTCACTTCGCCGTCGTCCGGGAACGCCGCCGTCCCCTCCTTATGCGTCAGCACGTATTTCAACACCGGGACGTACGCCGGGGCGTTGCCGGCATTCTGATCGATATATCTCAACACGTCTCTATGGAGCGCGGCGAACACTTTGTTGAGCGCATTCGACGGGGAATTGCATATAATCCTGCGCGCCAAATACGCTTCGACGACGTCCATAACCTCGTATTGCTCCGCCTCGGATAAGTTATTGCCGGCGGCGTAGTCGAAGAACGCCATATAAAAAGGATATACGACGGTGGAGTCCAACGTCCTCAGCCGGCGCATCTTCCCGTTAATTTTCTCCGGGCCGAAGCGCCCTTTGTCAATCATGTCGTATAGTTTCGCGTAATGGTGCATGTCTTTCAGCAAGCCCTCGCGGCCGGCGGCCGCGTTCTTCTCCGCGTATTCTTTGAAGATGAAGTATATCCTGTCGATGCGCCCTATCTTCCCCTGTTTCATAGTCAGATAATCGCGCACGAACGCCGACGGATCATACCCCGTGTACTCCTCTATCGGGTTCCAATAGAGGGTATAGAGCCTCTCCTGCTCCTTTTCGGGCACGGACATAAGCAGATAGTTACGTATTTTGTCCGCCTCGCTCAGGTCGAGCCCGGTGGAGTTGAGACTCTCGAATATAAGTTGCGGGTCGTCGTCTTTGTCGAGCAGTATGTTGATAACCTCCAACCCCTCGACGGCGTCGCACAGCTCGTCAATCGTCAGCCCCGACTTGAGTACCCTGTCGTATAAATACTTGTAATTACGGGTTACGTTCGACCCGTCAATGTACTGTTCTTCGGGCTTGTATATCAGTGCGTCGAACGCCTCCATATCCTTTTTGATGGGTTTGAGCTTCACTTTGCGCTCGCTTTTCTTGAACTTATTCACAAGAAAACATTCGTAAATCTCATCCGCCTTATCGGCTTTCTCCGCCTTAATGCTCCCCGCTTTGTATGCGTTGACCAACGCTATAAGGAGCAGGGAGACGGTCGTAATCCGCTGTTGACCGTCGATAATGACCCAATGTCCTGTATCCGCTTGTATGCAAGACACTATGCTGCCGAAAAAGTGGGTCTTGCGTCCGGACTTGTGCAACGTCATAAGATCGTTGAACAATTGTTTGCAGTTCTCTATCTTCCAGTCGTAATTGCGTTGATACAGGGGTATGATAAATTGATTTCTTGACCCGTCCAAAATCCCGATTAACTTTTGTGCATCGCCCTTCATTGCCGTATAGTTTTAGGTTTGAGTTGATTATGTTTTCGTTTACGTCGCAAATATACGCATTTTTCTTGAAAACCTCTTTCGCCGGAGCATATATATTCCGGCGGCGGGCATAACCCCATATTATGCCCCGCGTAACCCCCATATTACGGCTCGCGTAACCCCCATATTATGACCC
>JAJPZE010000124.1 GCA_021204565.1 Prevotella sp.
GATGTCGGAAGATGAGTTTTATGCGATATATAGTATATATTCATACTCAGTAATGAATTCTTAGTTAAGAGTAATTGGGTTCTTATAAAGTACTTTTATTAATCAGCCTTTATAAGACAGAGGAAGGGTCGCACTCGTGAGAGCACGGCTCTTTTTCCGTTTTTATGACCGGCGGAGAAAGAGTTAAGCGCGGCTAAGGCGCGGAGCAAAAGCGGGGCTTTTGTTTGCTCATTATTTCCGCTTGCACTACCTTTGCCCGGCGTAAGAACAACATAATGGATACAGAGAAACCTCTTTGCCGGCAGGTCTCCGACGCAGTTTCAACTTCGGATACGGATGATTATCAAACGGTTCCGACTTTGCTCATCGCAAAGACATTCCCCGGTTTGGAGCCGGTTTTGGCAAACGAACTGACCGCATTAGGCGCGTCCGACATCCGCCCGGGCATACGTGTTGTTTCGTTTAAGGGGACGAAAGAGCTGATGTACCGCGCTAATTTCTCTCTCCGCACCGCCGTCCGCATTCTTCTCCCGATACGTTTTTTCCGCGCATCAAATGCGGACGAGGTATATAAAGAGGCGTACAAGACAGCTTGGGAGCGGTATATACAGCCCGGACAAACTTTTGCCGTAGATGCCGTAACGTATTCGGAAGAGTTTGTCAACAGCCGTTTCGTGGCGTACAGAGTTAAGGACGCGGTGGTTGATTACTTTAGGGAGAAGACCGGCGCGCGCCCCAACATATCTGTTACGAACCCCGATATACGTCTTCATATTCATATTTCCGGCACCGACGCAACTCTTGCGTTGGACTCCTCGGGCGCATCTCTTCATCAGCGCGGGTACCGCTCGGAGAGCGTCGAAGCGCCGATTAACGAGGTTCTGGCGGCGGGTATAATCCTGCTTACGGGTTGGAAAGGGGAGGCGGATTTTATTGACCCGATGTGCGGGAGCGGCACTTTCCTCGTTGAAGCGGCTCTCATAGCGCGCGGCATAGCTCCGGGCGTGTTCCGCAAGGGGTATGCTTTCGAGCGCTGGAACGACTTCGACCGCGGTCTCTTTCAACGGATTTACGACGACGACAGCGGCGAACACGACTTCCCGCACCATATATACGGCTACGATATTGACCCGAAGGCGGTGGCCGTAAGCCAAGCCAACATTAAGGCGGCGGGGCTGTCGAAAGACATCACTGTCGGGCTTAAAGACTTCAAGGACTTCGACGCGCCGGCGGAGAAAGCCGTTATCGTAACCAATCCGCCATACGGCGAACGCATCACTACACCTAATCTCCCGGGAACGTATAGGATGATTGGCGAGCGTCTCAAACACGCCTTTCAGGGCAATGAAGCGTGGATATTGACTTTCAAAAATGAAGATCTCATTCATCAAATAGGGCTCAAACCGTCGGTCAAAATACCGCTCTTCAACGGCTCGTTGCCCTGCGAACTGCTCCAATACCGTATGTTTGACGGCAAGTTTAAGGAGTTCCGGGCTGACGGCGGCGTGATTAAGACGGAGCGCGAAAAGGAAGAACGCCGCGAGAAACCCAAACCGAAAAAGACCAACAACTATTTCCGCAGACAACAAGAGAGGGCAAACAACGAGGACGGAGATATACGCTCGTTCACTTTTCACTCCCTCGAGCGGGAAAGGGAACAGCGGAGAAAGACCGGTAAAGATTACGGGCGGAGCGGCTTCGGGCGCGGTAAAGACCGGGCGGCGGACAGGAAAAAGGAATCGAAAGAGCCGTTTGCGGCTCGTCGCTTTCGAAGCGAGCAACTTGTAAGCGAGCGGAGAAAGGAATTTAATAAGCGGAAAAAAATATTCTCTAATGACGGGTAAACGCATATTATTCCTTACATTTCTTTTAGTCGGAACGGCGGTTAGGGCAGAGGAGGAGTTCACTTTGGAGGACCTTAACTTCGGGGGAGAGAATTATAAACAATATGTCCCGGAGACGAGGGACCTTGTTTGGCACGGCGACGAGCTTATCCGGCTCGACGACAAAGAGTGCTTCACGGTCGGTACGGCGACGGGCAAGGAGCGGTTGCTCTTTACGTTAGAGGAGCTGTCGGCAGCGTTGGAGGCGGACGCGAACGCCCCTAAGCCCGCGTCGCTTCACGGGTTAACGTTCCCGTACGCGGACGAGCCGTTGTGTTATATATCCGACGGCACGGCGCAAGCGCTATACGATTACAAGGCGAAAGCGGCGGTTTGGAGCGTCAAAATCGATGGTGCAAGCGCGGTTGACTGGCAGAAAGACAGCCGCCGGACGGCATTTGTAAGGGATTATCAGATGTGTGTTGCCGACGCCGAAGGCAACATAGCGCAGCTCACCACCGACGGCGACGAGCGCAATATCATATACGGACAGGCGGTGCACCGCGAGGAGTTCGGCATCACGAAAGGCACGTTTTGGAGCCCGAAAGGCAACCGCGTAGCGTTTTACAGAATGGATCAGACGGACGTAAACGACTATCCGCAGGTGATTATTCCTCCTGCGGAAGACGGCTCTCCGGCGGTTTATGCGCCTGATAAATACCCTATGACGGGCGGCGTTTCGCATACCGTACGGGTCGGCGTTTACGATTTCACGACCGGCAAAACCGTATGTTTAGACACGGGAGACCCCGGCAATCGCTACTTCACAAATATTGCATGGAGCCCCGACGAGCGTGTTCTTTATATGTTTGAGCTAAATCGGGAGCAGAACGATTGCCGCCTCACGGCTTACGACAGCGCAACCGGCGAACGGCTCGGGGAGATTTACCGCGAGACGGACGATAAGTACGTGGAGCCCCGCAACCCCATTCTCTTCCTCCCTTGGGACGGCAATAAGTTTATTTTACAAAGCCGCAAGGACGGCTTCAACCATCTTTATCTGTTCGACGAACGGGGAAACTTTCTCGCGCAACTTACGAAAGGGAATTACGAGGTGATGGATATTGCGGGGTTCGACGTGAAGAATAAAGCGGTGATTTATATGAGCAACGAAGTGTCGAACATGCAACGCAACACGTATAAGCTGAATATCAGCACCGGCAAACGTACGCTCGCGGACAGCGGGGGCGGCTGGCATAATGCTCTTGTCAGCGGCTCCGGCGCGTTCATTGCCGACGTTTATTCCGAGCCGGACACGCCACGAAAAATCGACATCATAAACACACGGAGCGGCAAAACCATCAACTACCTCACCGCCGCCGACCCTTGGGCGGGACATAAACAACCGTCGTTCCGCGCGGGAACTATCCTTGCGGCGGACGACAGCACGCTTCTCAACTACCGTCTTGTCCTCCCGCCCGATTTCGAAGAGGCGAAACGATACCCCGCAATCGTATATGTGTACGGCGGTCCGCACGCTCATTGCGTCGATTCCGCTTGGCATTACAGCTCCCGTTCCTGGGAAACGTACATGGCTCAAAAGGGGTTTATCGTTTTCGTTCTTGACAACAGGGGGAGCGAGAACCGGGGCAAGGCGTTCGAGCAGGTTACGTTTCACAGGCTCGGAGAGGAGGAGATGAAAGACCAGATGCGCGGTGTGGCGTTCCTTAAATCGCTTCCGTACGTCGACGGAGAGCGCCTCGGCGTGCACGGATGGAGCTTCGGAGGCTTTATGACCATATCTCTGATGACACATTACCCCGACGTGTTCAAGGTCGGAGTGGCGGGCGGACCGGTCGTCGACTGGCGTTGGTATGAGGTGATGTACGGCGAACGCTATATGGGTACGCCGCAATCGAACCCCGAGGGGTATGCACGGACATCGCTCCTGCCGCGTGCAAAGGATTTGAAAGGGCGGCTCCAGATAATCATCGGGGGCAACGACGACACCGTTGTACCCCAACATTCGCTCGCCTTTATCAATGAATGCATCCGCTACGGAGTACAGCCCGACTTCTTTGTTTATCCCGGCGAACCGCACAATATGCGGGGGCATGCGAGCGTTCATCTCCACGAACGGATAACCGATTACTTTGTCGAACACCTGTAAAACGTTATATTATGAAGATCCTTTTGACAGGCGGCGGCGGACGCGAGCACGCCTTGGCTTGGAAGATAGCGCAGAGCAAAAAGTGCGAAAAGCTGTATATCGCGCCGGGAAACGCTGGCACGAGCGGGGCGGGGGAGAATGTCCCGATTGACGCGAACGACGTTGCTGCGCTGAAAGAGTTCTGTATTAATAAAGGTATAGACATGCTCGTTGTCGGGCCGGAGGAGGCATTGGTGAACGGCATACGTGATGACTTTGAGGGCGACAGCCGCGCCCGGCACATCGCCGTTATCGGTCCGGGCAAAGCCGGAGCGCGGCTCGAAGGCTCCAAGGACTTCGCCAAGGCGTTTATGAAACGGCACAATATCCCGACGGCAGGGTATGAGACGTTTACAAAGAGCGGTCTCGACGATGGATTGAAGTTCCTCTCCTCTCTTCCCGCTCCTTACGTTCTGAAGGCAGACGGCTTGGCTGCGGGCAAGGGCGTGCTTATATTGCCGACGCTCGAAGAGGCGCAAACGGAGCTGCGAAACATGCTTGGCGGCTCGTTTGGACAGGCATCGGAGAAGGTCATTATCGAGGAGTTCCTCAGCGGGACGGAATGTTCGGTGTTTGTTCTGACCGACGGAACGAGCTATAAAATTCTGCCCGTGGCGAAGGATTACAAACGTATCGGCGAGGGCGATACGGGCTTGAACACCGGGGGAATGGGGAGCGTGAGCCCCGTGCCCTTCGCCGGTGAAGAATGGATGAGGCGCGTAGAGGAGCGGATAATCAGGCCGACGATTGACGGCTTGCGGGAAGAGGGGATATCATACAAGGGCTTTATCTTCTTCGGACTTATCGACGTCGGGGGCAATCCGTTAGTTATCGAGTACAACTGCCGTATGGGCGACCCCGAGACAGAGACGGTTATGTTGCGTTTGGAGAGCGATATAGTTGATTTGTTTGAGGGGGTGGCGCGAGGCACGCTCGCCGAAAAGGAGTTGCGTATCGACCCCCGCTGTGCCGCGTGCGTTATGCTCGTAAGCGGCGGTTACCCGCAAACTTATAAGAAAGGGTTTACAATCAGCGGGCTGAACGATGTGCGGGGGAGCCTCGTCTTTCACGCCGGCACGGAGCTGAAAGACGGGTCGGTCGTTACGTCCGGCGGGCGCGTGCTCGCCCTCGCCTCGTATGGCGACACTCTCGAACAAGCATTAGAGACGAGTTATGCTAATGCCGGACGTATTGATTTCAAGGATAAATATTTCCGCGGAGATATAGGCAAAGACCTGTAAACCCCGGCGGGAAGAGAGCAAAAGATGTATTTCAGCAACAAAGCGGCAAGGGCAAAGGCAACGCTTCCGATAACGATTGTATTCGTAATAGCTGTTGCCTTGGCGGCGGAGATGACGCACGGCGGTGCGCTTCTGCCCGCAATCTGCACGCTGATAGCGGCGTATCTGTTGGAGTTGCTGGGCGTTCGTTACTCGCTTATGCAAGGTTTTACGCGCCTCATTTTGTGCTGTTTCCTGCTTATGAGCGTATGTGCCGGAGGCTTGTTGTCCTCTCCGATTGATGCGGCGATGTCGGTTTTGTTCGTCGTGTGGTTGCTTATAATCTTCCGCGCGTACCAGAGGCGCGATGCTCCGGCTGTGTTCTTTCTCGCTTATATATGCATTGGCGTTATCAGTCTGCGCTTCGTTCAAATCCTCTTTTATGTGCCTTTCCTTTGGCTGATGTCGGTTCTGTGGTTGCAAGCGCCGGGCGCACGCAACGCGACGGGGATGGTTTTGGGTCTCCTCTTGCCTTATTGGTTTTGGCTCGCGCTGGCGTTATACGTCGAGACAGGGGCGGTAGCGGAAGGTCATTGGCTCTATCCCTTGCTCTCGTTTGCCGGTTATGACTTCGCCGGGATAGGCGGCATGGCGCGTCATTTCTGCGGCTTAGGGTCGTTCGCGCCCGCTTTGGAGGGCATATTAGAGCCGCAGCTGCTCGCCGTAACGATATTTGTTACTCTCTTCAACATCTGCGGAATTGTCCGTTTTCGTTATTTCAGCCACGACGAGAGTATACGCAACCGCATGCAACACCTCGTCATCAACGCCGCCGGCATCCTCGCTCTTGTCTTCCTCGTGCTCCAGCCGGAGCATAAAGAACTTCTGCTCCGCATAATCATTATCTGCTCTTCCGTCTCCGCCGCCCACTACTTTGCCTTTTCGCGCTCTAAGGCGGCGAACGCCCTTTTCTTCCTTTTCCTCGCCGGTGTGTTATTCTTTTCCGTCCGACAAATATGCAATTTCTGACAGATTGGCTTACGAGTTACGGTAATGAAGGTATGCTTGTTGCCGCCTTTCTCGCCGGTAGCGTCGTGCCGTTTAGCAGCGAAATGGTGATGGTTGCCCTCTTCGCGGCGGGCGCCGACCCGTATCAACTCGTTCTTTACGGCACGCTTGGCAACTCGTTGGGGTCGATGACAAACTATGTATTGGGCTCTTTCGGGTGCTTGGATTGGTTGGAGAAGTGGTTTCATATCCGCCCCGAACAACTGCGTAAGGCGGAGAAATTCGCCGCCGGGAAAGGGGCTTTGACGGGCTTTTTCTGCTTCTTGCCGGTCTTGGGAAGCGCCCTCGCCGTCGCCCTCGGATTAGCTAAAGCAAATATTCCCCTGACCTTTCTCTCGATTACTGCAGGTAAATTCATCCGTTATTGGTTGCTTGTTTTCGGCGTCAGCCATATAATCACGCCGCTCTTCGGATAGGGTGTCCGGCTTTTCGCACGCCTTTCGCGCCGGCTCACATCACTCTCCTTATTCATTCATTCCGCCTCTCATGTCCGCTCATTTGTGTCTTCCGGTAACGTAAGACCGCCGCTTTACCAGCACCGGAACACTGGTATTGCGGAGTGTCGGGTATGTAATGACGGTTTTATATGTAATGTTTCCCCCGCCGCGGATTGGTTTATCGCGCAATTATATCTACTTTTGCCGTACCTTAACGATAATGACTGAAATGATGAACGAAGACGACCGGCAACGGCTTACCGCAGTGAATATCCAAGAGAAAGCCTCTTCTTTCTTTTCTTTTCCTCTTGACATCTTCTCCCTAATTGTTATTTTTGCATAACGGGAAATGCAAATATATGTTTTTAATATATGGCTAAAAGAACAGAACAATCCGTAGAACCACGCGTAGCACTTCGGGCTAACGGCTGGATGAAGAGTTATGGTTTGAATGTAAAGTTAGAGCAAGATAGTCTGAGCGATGATATAGATAAGGCACTCCAATCGTATTATTCAAAGAATGGAGGCGCGGGCGGTAACCGACCGGATGCGAAACTCCTTTTGCGCGACAAGTACGGACATCTGTTTCCCGTTCTCATAGAATACAAAGGTTATAGGGACAAGCTCGTAAAACTCGACGCAAACGGTCAGGTGGAGATGAAGAAATCGAAGAACGAGCCTAACTATAAGGTCATAAACTCGTATGCCGTTAATGGTGCCGTGCATTATGCGAATGCAATATTGCATCATACGAGCTATACCGAGGTGATAGCAATCGGCATGACAGGTTATGCCGATGAAGCGGACGTGTTACACCATGAGATCGGCGTATATTATGTCTCCAAGAGCAACTTCGGTGTAGGGCAAGAGGTTGACAAATATACGGACTTGTCCTTTCTGCGACCTGAGAACTTTGGCGCTTTCATTGAGAAACTGAGAGCATTGAGTCTGACGGAAGAAGAGATTGCCCATATTAAAGCGAAACGTGAGGCGGAAATAGATATCAGCCTAAGACAACTGAATAACGAAATATATCAAAACGAAAAGGGACTTGGCGAAAACGACCGCGTCTATCTGGTTGCCGCCTCTATCATAGCTAATCTCGGAGTGCCGGGGCAAGTAACTCCATTAGAATATGAAGACTTAAAATCATCTTCCGAGACGGGAAACACCGATGGGGATATTATGATGCGCAAGGTGGATGCGTTTCTAAGTGCGAAGACGCTTCCCGAGAACAAAAGGGAGTTAATAGTAAGAACATTAGCTAACACCGTTAAGAACGACAACATTAACCGTGCGGAGAACGGAGAGAGCCAGCTGAAACGTGTATATAGGAAAATAATAGACGCATTAGGCATCTATTATAAGATCGGATTGACAACCGACTTCACCGGCAGGTTGTTTAATGAAATGTACGGTTGGTTGGGTTTCTCGCAAGACAAGCTTAATGACGTTGTCCTCACGCCGTCGTACGTGGGAAAGCTATTAGTGAAGTTGGCGAGAGTGAATAAGGATTCCTACGTGTGGGATTTCGCTACCGGCTCGGCAGGGTTGTTAGTAGCGGCGATGAACGAGATGCTCATTGACGCGAAGAATACGATAAAGTCCCCTGACGAACTCGAACGAAAGAAAGCGCATATAAAAGCGGAACAGTTGTTGGGGTTGGAGATATTGCCGAGCGTCTACATGCTCGCAATACTTAATATGATATTGATGGGCGACGGAAGCTCAAATATATTGAATAAGAACTCGTTGACCGACTTCGACGGCAAGTATGGCTTTGTCCGCCCGAATGAAACGTTCCCTGCTGATGCCTTCGTGCTTAATCCCCCTTACTCGGCTTACGGCAACGGTATGAACTTTGTCGAGAGAGCGTTGTCAATGATGAGCCACGGGTATGCGGCAATCATTATTCAGGGCTCGGCGGGCTCGGGGAGAGCGGCAACGTACAACCAGCACATACTGAAACATAGCACGCTTTTGGCAAGCATAAAGATGCCGGCGGACTTGTTCATCGGGAAGTCGAGCGTACAAACGTATGTGTATGTGTTCCGCGTCGGAGAGGCGCACAAGGCGGATGATGTCGTGAGGTTTATCGATTTCTCCAACGACGGCTACACGCGGACAAACAGAAAGAAAGCAAGTTGCAACCTGCGGGATACCGACCACGCAAAGGAACGCTACCAAGAGGTGGTCGACCTTGTGAGGGTAGGGCGCAACAAACTTCACTATCTCACGGAGAAAGATTATTACGAGGGAACGATAGACCCGCGCAAGGGCGACGATTGGAACCAGACCGCCCCGATAGATACCAAACCGACATTAGCGGACTTCAAAAAGACCGTCGCCGATTATCTTGCTTGGGAGGTATCCAACTTGCTAAAAAGACAGGCGGCAGAGGAGGACAACGCGGGAAAATAGATGCCCCGCTCAACAAAAGATTAGCGGAGGTTGAGTGGGGCGAATATAAGATTGGTGATTTGTTCGCAATTAAAGGTACGGGAAGTTTTAATTCTGATGCCCTTGTTGACGGTTCGGAATATGATTATGTAACACGAACGTCATTAAATCAAGGTATATTGCGAGAAACAGGATTTGTTAACAACGAGAATATTAATCCTGCCGGTACGTGGAGTTTGGGACTTCTTCAAATGGATTTCTTTTATCGGAAGAAGCCTTGGTATGCAGGACAATTTGTTAGAAAAGTCATCCCCAAGATAAAAATAGAAGGAAACTCCGTCTTATTCTTCTCGTCAATACTCAACAGATTGAAGCCTAAATTGTTATCTGTGTTAGTGAGAAATGTAGATGATACATTCATAAATGCGAACGTGATTTTACCCACGAAAGACGGGAAGATTGACTTCGCTTTTATGGAGTGCTTTATCGCCGAGCTCAAGGCTCGGCGTATCGCCGAGCTAAAGGCTTATTTATCTATTACAGGCTTAGACGACTATATCTTAACGGAAGAAGAACAAAATGCTCTGAATAATCATCAAGAATGGAAGTGGAGTACTTTCAATCTTGAAGAATTATACGGTAAATCAACACGTGGTAAGCGATTGAAGAGCGCGGACCGAATTAAGGGAGAATTACCTTTCATAACGGCTGGTGAAAAGGATGAGGGTTTATCTGATTTTATTGGAAATAAAGTGACTGTCTTTTCAAAGAATACAACCACTATAGATATGTTCGGGTCTGCTAAATACAGGAACTATGTGTATGGCTGTGATGATCATGTTGCAGTTGTACACACGGAGTTTTTACCAAAATTGGCATCCATCTTTGTCACATCGGCAATCAACAAATCGTCTCACAATGGACAATTCGATTATTCTAAAAATTTTTATGCTAAAGATGCGGATGCACTAAATATTGAACTTCCGTCTATAAACGGATCACCCGATTATGAACTTATGGCAATATTTATTTCTGCAATACAGAAAGAAGTTATACGTGATGTGGCGGAGTATGCTTCTTCCGCTTCCCTTTTAGACTATAATGACACCGCCATGGAACGGCAGTAAGATTGTCATTCGAGTATTATTCAACGCATTCCGAAGCGGTGTCGCTGCGCAAAACATCTTCTGGTGCGCCCGTATTAAGCCCGTTCTGTTGATATATATCAATTATATTAAAGAAATTGTGTTTGTTGTTGAAATTTTTCTTGAAAATATTTTGGTGGTTGCGCATGGTGGTTTTACCTTTGCACTCGCTTTCGGAAAGAAGATCGGTCCTTCGAAGTAGTGTAAGGGCTGTATTTTTTGCGCGGGGGCGGAGGTCTTTGAAAGGATTAAATAAAGACAGAGTAGTAGTACAAGAAGCGTCTTCGTCTTTTGTTATATGTAAATATGATGTAGGGATGAAGTCGGGTAGAAAGGAACGAACCTGATTAATTTCTTGTAAACTTCGGATAATCGTCCCGAGAACAGACAAACGGTCGGGCGTTGCGATGCTGTGTGTCGTGATGTCCGTAAGGAAATAAAGATATACAATGGAGAGTTTGATCCTGGCTCAGGATGAACGCTAGCTACAGGCTTA
>JAJPZE010000052.1 GCA_021204565.1 Prevotella sp.
TTATAATCATTATATCTTTTTCCCGGGCGGCGCGTGCCGAAAGCGGCGCTCGTCTTAACGAATTTCGCAATATTGAGGTTGAATCCGGCATAGTCAACCAGTATGACAACATCGGGGCGCCAAGCCAGGATGTCCCGTTTGCAGTTGCGCCGGGCGCGGAGAATGGTTCTCAAATGCAACATCACGGGGACGAAGCCCATATATGCGATTTGCTCAAAACGCACGACGCACTCGCCGCCGACGCCCAGCATACGCTCCCCGCCGTAAAATCTGAACTCGGCGTTTGCGTCTTCACGCAACAGAGAAGCCATCAAACGGGAAGCGTGCAAGTCGCCCGACGCTTCGCCGGCGATGAGGTAATATTTCATTCCCCTTTAGTTTTTGCGAGGTACGTGTAGTCGGTCAGGTCGACGGTCAGAGGGGTTACGGCGATGTAGTCGTGAGCTAATGCCCAGTCGTCCGTATCTTCCGCCTCCGGCTCGTCGCATTGGTAAAAGCCCGTCATCCAATAATAATCCGCGCCCGAACCGGGATGTTGGCGCTTCTCCACTTCTTTACGCCAGTGCCCCCGCGCCATCCGGCAATAACGTAGACCCCGCACCCGGCCGGTCAGAGGATAGTTGACGTTGAGACAAACATAACGGGGCAAACCCTCCGACAACACCTCCGACGTTATCCGGCGTACGGTTTCAGTCATCGGGGCAAAGTCGGCGTCGGGGTTGAAGTCGCAAAGAGAGAACGCGATAGCGGGCATCCCTTTCATCGCCGCCTCAATTGCAATGCCGACCGTGCCGCTGTATTGCGCGTTGGTAGAGGCGTTACTGCCGTGGTTGATGCCGCCTAAAACAAGGTCGGGACGGCGCGGACACAGCTCGCTATACGCCATCTTGATGCAGTCGACCGGCGTGCCGCTGCACCTATAAATGACGAGTCCCGGCTCCGAACGGACGTGTTTGAGGGTCAATACGTTAGTGGAGAACGCGCGCGACTGCCCCGAACGCGCTCCGTCGGGGGCGCATACGATAATGTCGCCCATATCCCTCACCATCTCAATCAACGCTTTTATCCCTTTCGCTTCATACCCGTCGTCGTTCGCGATGAGTATTAGCGGGCGCTTGTTTCCCGTCTCCGGCGATGTCATAACGCCGCTTTGCTCTTTCTCGTTCTTCATATCGCTCGCAAAGTTAGTTACTTTCCGATAAGTACGGAAATAATTTCCCCGCGGACCCGACCGGCGGGCGACGCAAGGGCGGGGCAGTGGAGTAGGGGGACGACGGCGGTCGACACCGCTTGCAAAAGATGAAGACAGGGGAAAGACACACAAAGTCGGTTTGCCGGCGGACAATACATCAGCTCGTGTTAAAGCAGGTTAATAAATAATGCGTAAATATATGTTAATTATGTTAAGACAAGGGATAGTGTGTATTGAAATTTTAGTTCAAAAAGCGCGTGTATTCAGGTCTCGTTTGGCATCTCCACATATCAAAACAAACACGGATTTAGTTCGCGCCAAGCCAAACCCCCATAAATGACCCTCTCATTACTTAGTTCTTACACGCTCATTACACGGGGTTTCGCAGGGCGAAACCCCGTACTTTCAGAGGGTCAAACCCCGTGTTCTTGCAGATCCGCAACTATGCTCCGATTATGCAAAAACGCATAACTCGTTGATTTTCAACTACATCTGAAATTCGCGAAAAATGACGCGAAACAGCCCCTCGCCGGCGTTACGCGGGTTTCAAACGTTAAATCCTGGAGCGTGCAATCCGATTAACAATACATTTATTCAATAATTTCGTGAGTTTAATAGTTAAAATCGGAACGTATGCTTATCTAATCCCGGAAAGGGCGCGCTAAGGATAACCCCGCGTTGAAGTGCGGGGGGGATAGCGGTTGAATACGTTATCGCCCCGAAGAGCGTATGGTGTTGTCTCTTCGGGGCGATATAATGTGTTGTCGCTTGTACGAACTCGTTTATGCTTCGCCTTGATTTCCGCTGCCGGAGAACGGATTGATAGTTTCCGAACGCGGCTCGCCTTGCATTTGGATTGTGCCGTATTGTTTTTCGTACTTGCGGATATTGTCTTGCATAGCGAGCATAACTCGTTTGGCGTGTTCCGGAGCAAGGATTACTCTTGCCCTGACGTCGGCCTTCTGCACGCCGGGGAGTATTGCCGCGAAGTCGACGATGAACTCGGAGGGCGAGTGCACGATGAGTGCAATATTGGCGTACACGCCTTGCGCGATCTCCGGGTCGAGGTTGAATTGAATCTTTTTATTGCTGTTGTCTGGCATAATAAATATTTGTTTTGTCTTGTTTGTTAATCTGCGCCGCATTATTCATTTGCGGATGTTGCGCCCGGTTTGCATACCTAATCGGCGTCGGCATAATCGAGGACGGTTTTCTTGTTGGCCTCCATCCGCTCGTAATCGTCTTTCGAGCCGACGATAATCTTATCCCATTGCCTCATTCCCGTGCCTGCCGGGATGAGGTGTCCGCAGATGACGTTCTCTTTCATGCCTTCAAGGCGGTCGACC
>JAJPZE010000151.1 GCA_021204565.1 Prevotella sp.
AATAAGACCACGCAACAGCGGTTTCAAAATGGCAACCAAAAGCTTTGGAACTCTAAGTATCGGTTCGGCAATCCATTAACTGCCCTCGAAGTGGTTAAGGAGTTGGACATCGCGCGGACACTCATCCTGACCCATCGCCCCGTAGTCAACAGCGGCTGGTATGACGACTTCGGCAAGATATTTTACGACCGCGAGGATTACATCTACGGCTCGCAAAAGGGACGAAAGCCCGGCACAAGCCCCGACAAACATTTTGCCGCGTACGCCAAGGAGTATAAAGACAACGGCACGCATATCGTATGGTTCGCCTCTTTGCAAGACCTGCGCGGGTCGAAAGACGTAGGCGGAGGCTACGACAAAAACCATTACCTGTTCGCTATGGATTGGGATCTGCTCATCATCGACGAGGCGCATGAGGGCACCAAAACCGAGCTCGGCGGGGCGGTGATTGAGATGTTAAGCAAGGAGAATACAAAGGTGTTGCGCCTCTCCGGCACGCCTTACAACATCATCGACGGCTACTCGGCGGAGGAGATTTACACTTGGGACTACACGATGGAGCAGCGCGCGAAGCTCGCTTGGGACGAGGAACATCTCGGCGAACACAACCCTTACGCTTCGCTCCCGCGTATGAATATCTACACTTACGACCTGGGCAGGCTCATCACGCAGTACGACGAAGGGGAGATTGCGTTCAACTTTCACGAGTTTTTCCTTACGGACGCGGGCGGCGGCTTCGTACATCATGCCGACGTAAAGCGCTTCCTCGACCTCCTCGTGTTGCCGGACGAGACCGGCGCGTACCCGTTCTCCAACGAGCGTTACCGCAGTATTTTCCGCCACACGCTATGGGTGTTGCCGGGCGTGAAAGCGGCGCGGGCGTTAGACGTGATGTTACGTCATCACCCGGTATTCGGCTGTTTTGAGATTGTCAATGTTGCGGGCGAGAGCCGCAACAGCGAAGGCGAGGAGCGGGGCGACGCCCTCGAAAGGGTAACGAAAGCTATAGGCGGCGATGCGTGCGCCACGCGCACAATCACCCTCACTTGCGGGCGGCTGACCACCGGCGTAACGGTCGGCGCATGGACCGGAGTACTCATGCTCGCCGGAGGATATAACACTTCGCTCGCTTCATATATGCAAACAATCTTCCGCGTGCAGTCGTCTTGCGAGTTTGGCGGCAAGACGAAAGAGGACTGTTACGTGTTCGACTTCGCCCCCGACCGCACGTTGCGCGTGATTGCCGATGCGGCGAAAGCGAACACAAAAGCGGGAAAGACGACCGACACGCAACGCGCCGAATTGGGCAAACTGTTGAATTTCTGCCCCGTGATTGCGATAAAAGGGAGCGGGATGACGGAACTCAAAGCCGACGAGTTATTAAGGCGCGTCAAGCGCGCATATATCGAACGGGTTGTGCGAAGCGGGTTCGAAGACGGTTATCTCTACAACGACGAGCTCCTGAAGCTGAGCGACATAGAGATAAAAGAGTTCGCCAACCTCAAAGGCATCATAGGGCAAACAAAAGCAATAGGCAGCTCCGGAGATATTGACATTAACCGCCAAGGACTCACCAACGAAGAATACGAGGAGCTGGAGCGGATCTCAAAGAAGAAGAAAAGCGAGCTGACCGAAGAGGAGAAGAAACGTAAGGAAGAGCACCGCCAAAAGCAACAGCTGAGAAAAGAAGCTATTTCAATCCTCAGGGGCATATCCATACGCATGCCGCTGCTAATCTACGGCGCGGATATAGCGGACGAGGAGGCGGAGCTGACAATAGACAACTTCACCTCGCTTGTCGACGACAGCTCTTGGGAAGAGTTTATGCCGGCGGGCGTAAGCAAGGATTATTTCAAACAATTCCTCAAGTATTACGACGCGGATATCTTTTCCGCGGCGGGCAAACGCATACGCGCTTTGGCGCGCGAAGCCGACAAGATGAGCATTGAAGAGCGGATACAGAGGATTACGGAGATATTCTCCCTGTTCCGCAACCCCGACAAGGAAACGGTGCTCACCCCGTGGCGCGTGGTGAATATGCACCTCGCCGACGCGCTCGGAGGTTACGCCTTTTACGATAAGGAGTACGCGCAGACGATTGACGACCCGCGGTACGTCGACCGCGGACGTATCTCCGACGAGGTCTTCGCCCCGAATAGCGCCGTGTTGGAGATAAACTCCAAGTCGGGACTCTATCCGCTCTATATGACATACACCATCTATAGGCGGCGGATAAAAGACCTCACAACAGCACCCGTAACACACGAAGACCATCTCCGCATATGGGACGAGACATTGCGGGAGAATATCTTCGTGGTGTGCAAAACACCGATGGCGAAGAGCATTACACGCCGCACGCTCGCCGGCTTCCGCACCGAAGCAAAGGTCAATATGCATTACTTTGAGGACCTCATAAATCAGATAAAGAACAAGCAGGACGCATTCCTCGCAAAAGTGAAACAAGGAAAAACGTATTGGAAAGCTAACGACAACAACGATATGAAGTTTAGTGTAGTGGTCGGTAACCC
>JAJPZE010000038.1 GCA_021204565.1 Prevotella sp.
CGCCCGAGCCGCCCGCCGCACCAGAGCCAAGCGCTCAGGAGAAGCTCTTGACCGAGATACGCGACCTGCTTAAGAAGAAGTAAACCCGCACCTTGACGAGACGATAAAAGCGCTTAAAACCGGGCGCAAAGCCGGGTTATAGCGCTTTTATCGTATCTGTTCGTATGCTTTCCGGGCAAACCTAATCCCCGCCGTCGACCCGTTTCTTCATCTCGCGTAACGAAAGGAATATGCTTGCGGCAACGGGTATCGGGACGCATATCCAATACCAATTCGTTATGCATTTCACTATGACGAGTGCCGCAACAGCCACGACAATCTGCATTAAAATAAAGGTTAACACGCTCGATGAGAGCACGAAATCGTAGCGCCATGCGCAGTAGCTGACAACGCAGGCGGTCTCTATCAGAGACGCTATGGCAAGCGCCATACCGGTTCCTTCCAAGCCCCATCCGCTGTATCCGCACGTTATGC
The DNA here is from genome assembly GCA_021204565.1 of Prevotella sp. Classification (GTDB taxonomy): domain Bacteria; phylum Bacteroidota; class Bacteroidia; order Bacteroidales; family Bacteroidaceae; genus Prevotella. Next base: position 475 of record JAJPZE010000038.1, read on the forward strand.
AAACGATAAGCGTCAGAGCGGACAGTAGCTCCATCATGAAATACGAGCGGCTGTCCCCTTTCGCAAGCGTTATATAGGCTACGGGAAGATATATTGCACGGCAATACATGGCGAGCACGGCATACTGCGTCATACCGACCACGGGCAAGAACTGCACGCTGAAAAGCAGGGGGATAATCACAGGCAAACCAACCATCAGCATTACCAAGAACGGCGCAACCATAATCATCGACACCTCTATTTGCCGATTAACAGCCCCATTCATTTTCCGCGTATCGCTGCATACGGACGAGAGAAACGGGAAATAATCGGTCTCCATCGCGGCGAACATCGTGCCCGCGTAGGTCATTGTAATCATATATCCGGTGTTGTACAGCCCGACCAAGGACAGCGATACATCGCTCAGATACGCGCGCACAACAAATTCGGCTCCGCTCCCGCAAATCCCCGCAAGGATGAATGCCGCGCCCACGACAAGCATACTCCGCCCCTCACGCAGTTCTTTACCGAATTTCAAACGCAGGGGATAGAAGCGGTATGAATAAACTATCGTAAGCAACATCTGCACCACCGCAACGAGAATAAGGGAAGGGATGATGCCCGCATTACCGAATTTGAAATATAGCGGCACGGATAATATGAGCGAGCCGAATACGCTCAACACGCTCACTTTCGCCAGTTGCGACAGCCGCCGCGTCGCCTTCAACACCGCCGTTTCCCCGCCCGTGATGGTTGCTAAGGCGACAACAGGCGCAAGCAATGCAAATTCAAACGTGTACCCGCCGTCGGAAAACGCCCAACGGCTTAACACTCCGGAGAGGGCAATAGTTACGAAGAAACCGAGCAAAGCCACAACTAAGCTCCACGACCGCAATACCCGTATACTCTTCGCAAGTGTGTTCGCTTCGTCCGTCTTGTAAGCAACGGAAATCTCTCTTACGCCCGTCATCTGTATGCCGAAGTTGGTCGCGTTCTGCAAAAACGCGGTCGCCGTGTTGTAGATTGAGAGCAGACCGACGCCGACAGGACCCAACAAGACAGCCACAAACTTAGTCCGCACAAGCCCGATAAGTATGTTCAGCCCTTGCACTCCGGCGAACAAGCTCGTGTGTTTGATAATGCGTGTGTAGCTGTTTCCGCGCCCCATACAATATATTTACATAACGCTGTATTAGCCGATTTATTACACGGCGCACCGCCAGAAAATTGTACGCCGAACGCGGAAACGAAAGCAATAAAGTAGAGATAACTGCGTTATTAATGTGTTTGATGATGAAGCAAAGACTCTTTACACACATAATAACGCTTCTCTGCTGTCTGTCGGCGGCGGCTCAGAGCTTCACTCTCAGCGGGCGCGTAACCGACGACGGGCAGACGCCGATTGAGTTCTGCACGGTCAGTTGCACGGCTCAGGGGCGGATGACTATGACAAATTTGCAGGGCGAGTTCACGCTTCAGCTCGAGTCGGCGGATAGCGTTGTGGTGAAGTTCTCTATGCTCGGATATCGTGCGAAGACACGTGTGTTGCGCAATCCGCGCTCAAATCAGAAACTCCTTATTACTCTCTCGGAGGACAACACGTTAGACGAAGTAACGGTCAAAGAGATGAAACGGCAGACCGGGCAAATGGAGGAGATAAGCACCGAACAGCTGAAACGCGCTCCCTCTACAACGGGGAACGCCGTCGAGGAGCTTATCCAGAGCCAAGCCGGAGTATCGACTCATAGCGAGCTTTCGTCGCAGTATAACGTCAGAGGAGGGTCGTTCGACGAGAACTCCGTATACCTTAACGGCGTGGAGGTGTACCGTCCGTTCCTTGTCCGTAGCGGGCAACAGGAAGGCCTGTCGGTAATCAATCCCGATATGGTTGAGCGTATCGCGTTCTCCACCGGCGGATATGAAGCCCGTTACGGAGACAAGATGTCGTCGGCGTTGGACATAACCTACCGCAAGCCGCGAAAGGCGGAAGCGTCGGCGCAGGCGTCCCTTCTCGGCGCGTCGGTTTATGCGGGCATAGGGGGCAAGAACTTCTCTTGGTCGAACGGATTTCGTT
>JAJPZE010000229.1 GCA_021204565.1 Prevotella sp.
ATACAGGAATGTCAGTTCACGACGCTCGGAAGGAACATTACGGCGGTAGAGGTCGACGGCGTGTTCGACGATTGCCAATCGCTCGTAAAGGCGGCGTTCATTGATAAAGACCTGCAGAAACTGAACTTAACCTCCGCCAACTCTATCAACGTGGCGCGCTTCCTCCCCCAAGCCTTTTATTATTTTCACGCCTTAGGGCAGCTGCGGAAGCGGTTCTCGCGGACGGAGAACATCGTTGTCAGCGTGCCGAGCGGCAACTTTGGCAACCTCTGCGCGGCGCTCTTCGCCCGGCGGATGGGTCTGCGGATAAAGCGGTTTATTGCCGCGAACAACGCCAACGACGTGTTCTTCAACTTCTTGAAGACAGGTCGTTACGAGCCCAAACCGTCGGTACAAACCATTGCGAATGCGATGGATGTCGGCAATCCCTCAAATTTTGCGAGGATATACGAGCTGTATGACCGCTCCTGCGACAATATCCGGCGCGATATAAGCGGCGCGACTTACTCCGACGAAGCTATCGCCGGCGCGATGCGGGATTGCTTCGAGCGATACAATTACGTATGTGATCCGCACGGCGCGTGCGGGTATCAGTCGTTAAGAGACGGATTGCGAGACGGCGAAACGGGACTGTTTCTCGAAACGGCACACCCCGCAAAGTTTAAGGCGACTGTGGATAATATCCTTCATACGGACATATCCATCCCGGAGAAACTGCAGGTTTTCATGCGCGGGACGAAACAATCCGTGCCCCTTCCGGCGGACTTCGACACGTTTAAAGAGTATCTGCTTTCAGCCGGGAATTAACTTCTCGAATAACCTTACATAACGTTATCGGCGTTCTTATACTTTGACGTGAGGGCGTTTTTATTGACGGAAAGAATTATCTTTGCGCCGTTAATATTATTCGCGAAATGTCGTGCAAACGAGAGCAAAAGAATGCTTGCATTCTGTTTGCCGAGTGCAGCCGACATTATGTAAATGAAGTGTTGGCTTATAATTGCCGGGTTGATGGCGTGTGTCTCGTCGCCGGCTCAGGTGTCGTTTGGTATATCAAGGCTGTTCAATGATGGTTGGATATTTTGCCTTGATAATGATTCATCCGCGACTATACCCCCGGACACGACCGCTTTGTGGCGTCGTGTCAGTCTCCCTCACGATTGGTCTGTAGAGGGCGTACCTGATAAATCATTGGCGAGTTGCACGGGTTTCCTGCCCGGCGGCATAGGTTGGTACGTCAAGCATTTCACGGTTTCGGACTCTCTCCCCTTGCATTATATTTACTTTGAAGGCGTTTACAACCGCAGTTCGGTGTACATCAACGGTCGCTTACTGGGTACCCGCCCGAGCGGCTTTGCTTCGTTCCTCTACGATCTCTCCCCATATCTTCGCGCCGGCGATAATGTGTTGTCGGTTCACGTCGACCACAGCCGCTCGGCCGATTGCCGTTGGTATACCGGCTCGGGAATATATCGGAACGTTTGGCTGATTGCCGCCCCGGCGGCGCATATTGCCCCGTGGGGCGTAGGCTGGAGCGTGAATGAACTGACCGAAAGAGGCGCTGTGCTCGACGTGGATGTCGGGATAGAGGGCGTGTCGGATATGTCTGCGGATGTTGTTGCAATATTGATTGACGGCGCGGGACGTGAGGTTGCGAGGAAGCGTAACCGCGTCGAAGGATGCCGGGCCGGTATGTCGCTTGAGGTACAAGACCCGCAATTGTGGAGCGTCGACACACCTTATTTGTATACTCTGCGTACCGAATTGTATGTTTCCGACCGGCTTACGGACAGCTGCGACACGCCTGTCGGTCTGCGTACATTTGCGTTTGACGCCGATAAAGGTTTCTTTCTCAACGGTAACTCCTTGAAGATAAAGGGCGTATGTCTCCACCACGACGCGGGCGTGCTCGGCGCCGCAGTGCCCCGTGAAGTGTGGACACGGCGGCTGAAAGAGCTCAAGGCGATGGGCGCGAATGCCGTTCGTATGAGCCATAACCCGCAGGCGCCGGTGGTGTACGACTTGTGCGACAGTCTCGGGTTGCTCGTTATGGACGAGGTTGCAGACGAATGGGAGTACCCGAAACGCAAGTGGATAAAGGGTTGGAATAGGGGTACGCCGGGTTACGACGGTGCGTCCGGCTTCTTCGAAGAGTGGATAGAGCGGGATGTGGCGGATATGGTTCGCCGGGATCGGACCCATCCTTGCGTGTTTCTTTGGAGTATAGGCAACGAGGTCGATTATCCTAACGATCCGTATTCGCACCCCGTTCTGGATGATGTTTCGATTAGCCAACCGTCGTACGGCGGGTATGTTCCGTCCGCTCCTGATGCCGGTCGGCTCGGGGCGATAGCGGAGCGGTTGGCAGCCGTGGTGCGCTCTATTGACCGGAGCCGGCCCGTTACGGCGGCCTTAGCCGGTGTGGTGATGTCGAATCAGACGGGATATCCTGCGGCATTGGACGTAGTGGGGTACAATTATTCCGAGCATCTCTACGACTGCGATCACAACGC
>JAJPZE010000197.1 GCA_021204565.1 Prevotella sp.
CCGCACTACTTCAACTACGACCTGATGCGGCATATCAACGGCGACAAACAGATGACCGACGTATGGACTTTGCCCGCAATTGCCCCGTGGGAAAAGGCACACGGAAAACATCCGACACAGAAACCGCTCGCCCTGTTGGTACGTATCATACTTGCCTCAACCCGGCAAGGGGGATGGGTTCTTGATCCGTTCACGGGGAGCGGTACAACGGGTATCGCGGCAAATCTAACGGGCAGACGGTTTGTCGGAATAGATAAAGAGACGGCATTTCTTGACCTGAGCAGGGCGCGCCGAACAGACCTTGATTGCCGGGAAACATATCTTTCATATAGGAATAAAATCAAGGATATAGCCGCCGCAGAATGCTATACGGCAAAGCATAACGGGGGATAATCCTATCCGCAACCCCCTGTAATTCCTTGCAAGAAAGAGGGGCGGGACAGGTTGGAGAGCCCTGCCCCGCCCGCGTGTTATACTTTTTCGGTTTCGCTATTCTCTCTTTAAGCGAAGAATATTGAGGGAATAGGGGGGTATGTCGAACGTTGGTTTGTCTTTATCGAGGCTGATATTCCGGTCGGCGGGAAATACGTTCGTTGGCACTTCGAGGGTGTTCTCCGCCTTACCGTCGGTTGCCTTGAGCTGTATCAGGCGTCCGCCTTGCGTGCGGAACGAGCCGAGCCGCAGGTTTGCCGTTTCACGCTCCGCGCCGGTGTTCACTATCTTGACAATCATCTCGTTTCCCGAGCTGTCGAGCGATGCGGACGTGAATATACCGGGCATCACTACGCCGCTCAGGGTCGTGGCGAGTATCTCTTCCCCGTCCAAGTATGCGGTGATATTGTTGCCGTCAACATCGAGCCGGATGTCGTACCAACGCCCGGTTTCGACGTGTCCCGACGTAGATTTGAGCGTCATTCTGCCAAACCCGACCCCTTGTTCGAGTACGTGCGAGGAATTGTGGAGCGCGCCTATTGTCAGCCAATAATATTCTCTTTCGCCCGTCGCGTTAAAGACTAATATAAAGCCTTCGTCGCCGGAATTCTTCTTCGCGCGCATAGTTACGGAATATTTTCTTCCCTTGACGGGCGTGTTGACAAGTGCGGTCAGACCCCCTGCCGTCCCTGTTTGCGACAGACCTTCGACGCCCGCGCTCCACGTATCGGACAAGAAAGTGAAGTCCGCCGCGTCTTGTCCCGAGACGCTGAATGTGCCGTCGTCGGTCGTTACTGTTATGTCGGCGAAGGTCGCCTGCGTCTTCCAAGTCGCCACTCCGATCCGGCTTTCTATCGGCGTCATCTCCTCATTGACGGGCGAAAGAGTTTGTTTCCCTTGCGTTACGTTCAACACTTTATCCCCCAAGTTTTCCGACATCAGCTTCTGCACGTAATACGACGGCGTGCCGATCGAAGATTGGTTATTAAACCGTATCATGTCGGGCATCCAGCGCGCGTCGTTTATGTTGACGAATATCGGAGCATAAGAAGACATAGCCACAATATCGGAGTTATTCTCCATCCCCATCATATAAACGGCTTCGCCTAACGCGGCGTTAAGGTTGCCCGTATCGCCGAACCCTTGCGTTACGGCATATTCTCCGCAATACACCTTAGGCCGGGTTCTGTCGTATGCGTCATACTTCTCGAAGTTCGACGCGAACCACAGCGGCGAGCGGTAATAGTGCTCGTCGACAAGCTCCGCGGGCAGGTCGGAGAGCCAGCGGGGCTCGTCCGTACCCCACGCCGCTACGTTGCCGACGATGTGCATTTCAGGATATTCGGCGAGTATCGCATCACGGAAGATACGGTATCGCTCGTAATATCTGTCGGATGTCTGCGCCCCGTCGGTCTGGTTATTCTCGTTACCTATCTCTATGTATTCAAGGTTGAACGGCGCGGGATGACCGTACTTGGCGCGCAACGCGCCGTACTTCGACGTTACCGGTCCGTTGGCGTATTCAATCGCGTTAAGGCACTCATCCACCCACGGCTGAATGTCTTCAACCGGCGTTACACCCCCGTGCCAGATGCCGATATTGCATACGTACAGCGGTTTCGCTCCTATATCTTCAGCCAATTGGAGATACTCGTGAAAGCCGAGTCCGTCCGTGGTTCTGTACCCCCAGTTCTTATTCTCATGACCCGGCCGCTCCTCAATCGAACCTATCGTCCGTTCCCAACGGAAGGCGTTGTCCGGCGTGTCTTGCCCCTCGACGAAACAGCCGCCGGGGAAGCGCATAAAGCAGGGATGGAGAGCCTCCAACATCTCCGCGAGGTCGGGGCGAAGCCCGTTTTCCTTGCCCTTATACGTAGGGGGGAAGAGCGACACGACGTCAATACAGAAATCGGCATTCCCCGTTGCGGCAAGCACGAAACAAGCTGTTGTGTCGTTCGCCAAGGCGGTCATTGATGCCGTTATATGTTGCCAATTCTTGTTCTTTAAGTCAATATCCAAGGGGGCGGATGCGTATGTCTCGCCCGTGTTTTGCCCCTTAATCATTGCCGTGAAAACGGTTCCTTTCTTCACTTTTATCCACATCGAGAACTTGTATTCGCGCCCTTTCACGGCATCGATTCCCCAGAACCCGCCGTTCTTCACGCCGGCCTGCGCATCCGCTTCAATACCGGTCGTAACGACGTGAAGATATTGCCGCTGCGCTTCATTGAGCGGGTCTAAAGTCTCGATATTTATCTTCACGTTTCCCGTCTGCGACTCATATGCACTCCACGCGACAGGCTCGTCCGCATCGTCTTCAAAGGAGCGGTTGCGTATCAGCTCGGCATACAGCCCGCCGTCGGCGGCGTGATTGATGTCCTCAAAGAATATTCCGTAGAGCATCGGGCTGATGTCAATGCCGGTCGGAGCGGGGTCGATAGTGATGTCGAACCCCGCGCGTGCCGCGGGCGACATACACGCTAACGCGGCGATTAATAGTGTCCTTGTTTTCATAAATATATTGTCCGGGTTGGTGAGTAATTACGTACAAAGATACGTGAATTGTTGTATTGCCCGGCAATTTATATTTATATTTGTAACATAAATCACCTATCGATGCGAACCTGTCTCCTTGTTCCTGTCCTTTTTCTTCTCCCGTTTACATCCGCCGGAGCGAACCCCATCGACGGCTTATTGGAGCGTATCGCGCCCGGCGCAAAGGATAAATTCATCGTTGAATTGTCCCCCGACAGCGTTGATTACTTCGAGTTAGACGGCGCGGGAGACAAGGTCGCCGTCCGCGGCAACACGTATGTGAACATCGCTGCGGGCATAAATTGGTATCTGAAATATTATGCCGGAATACACCTTTCCAGGAATAACATGCGCGCCGAAATGCCCGATACGTTGCCCCGCGTAAAGCATAAGGAACGGCACGAAACCGCTCTCGCGTTGCGTTACGACTTCAACTACTGCACTTTTTCTTACACTATGGCGTTCTGGGATTGGGCGCGTTGGGAGCGCGAGATAGATTGGATGGCGCTTCACGGCATCAACCTTCCCCTTGCGGCTGTAGGTACGGAGTGCGTATGGCTGAACCTGTTGACACGCTTGGGTTACACCCGTGAAGAAGCGGAACAATTCATTGCGGGGCCGGCGTACCTCGCGTGGTTTGAGATGGGTAATTTAGAGGGTTGGGGCGGACCGCTCCCCGACTCGTGGTTCCCCGGGCATGAGGAATTACAAAAGCGGATATTGGCTCGTATGCGGGAATACGGTATGGAGCCGGTGTTGCCGGGATACGCGGGTATGTTGCCTCACGACGCCGGAGAGCGTCTCGGACTTGATGTCGAGACGTTCGGCTTATGGAACGGCTTCACGCGCCCGGCAATATTACAAGCGACCGATCCTCGCTTCGCCGCGATTGCGGACTTATATTATGAGGAGCAGGCGAAGCTGTTCGGCACGGCGAAATATTACTCTATGGATCCGTTTCACGAGGTGAGCGACACGACATCAACCGACTTCGCGGGGGCGGGCAAAGCGATATTAGCCGCCGTGCGGCGTGCCGTGCCGGATGCCGTCTGGGTAGTGCAAGGCTGGACGGAGAACCCCCGGCGCGAGATGATTGACAACATGAAGAACGGCGATTTGTTGATATTAGACCTGTTCAGCGAGTGCCGTCCGATGTGGGGGATGCCGTCTCTTTGGCAGCGCGAAGAGGGGTACGGCGTGCACGATTGGTTGTTTTGCATGCTTGAGAACTTCGGGGCGAACGTCGGTTTGCACGGACGTATCGACCAACTGCTTGACAACTTCCGCCAAACGAAAGACAACCCTCTTGCCGCTCATTTGCGGGGCATAGGGCTCACGGCAGAGGGGATAGAGAACAACCCGATAATGTTCGAGCTGATGTGCGAACTGCCTTGGCGGGGATACGAAACCGAACGCGAAGCGTGGATTGAAGAGTATGTAAAGGCGCGTTACGGTCGTGCTGACACGACGCTTACAGCGGCTTGGGAGCTTCTCGGACGCACCATCTACAACTGTCCGAGGGGAAATAACCAGCAGGGCCCGCACGAGTCCGTGTTCTGCGCGCGCCCGTCTCTTAACACGTTTCAGGCCTCTTCTTGGTCGAAGATGAGTAATTATTACGACCCCGCCTCGACAGCAGAGGCGGCGCGTCTGTTCGTATCCGTTGCCGATAAATACGAGGGTAACGACAATTTTGAATACGACCTTACGGATGTTCTCCGCCAAGCCGTTGCCGACCGCGGACGGGTTGTTTACAACCGCGCCACTGCCGATTACAAGAGTTTCGACCGCAAGAGTTTCGAAGCCGATACCGCTCTCTTTCTCCGCCTGATATTGCTCCAAGACGAGCTGTTAGCCACGCGGACGGAATTCCGCACGGGGCATTGGACGGAGCAGGCACGCGGTCTTGGGGAGAGCGAAGACGAGGCAAATCTGTACGAACGAAACGCGCGCACGCAAATCACGACGTGGGGCAACAGGGAGTGCGCCGACAGCGGAGGGCTCCGTGATTATGCGCATAAGGAGTGGAGCGGCATATTGCGCGACCTTTATTACCGCCGTTGGGCGGAGTGGTGGAGAATGCTCGGCGAGGTATTCGACGGCGGACAAGAGCGCGACATCGACTGGTATGCGATAGAGTACGACTGGGCGACGGACACCGCGCCGTATACGTCCGCTCCGGAGGGCGACACGATAGATACCGCCAAACGAATATATAAAGAGGTGTTCGGCGAATGAATTCAAAGCGCGTTCTTTCCCTCGACATACTTCGCGGGATAACTGTTGCGGCGATGATTATGGTTAATAACGCGGGCGGCGAAGTCTCGTATGCGGCTTTGCGCCACTCCGTCTGGAACGGACTCACGCCCTGCGATCTTGTCTTCCCGTTCTTCTTATTCATTGTCGGCGTATCTACATTCCTTTCCCTGCGGAAATACGATTGCCGCCCCTCGCGGACGGTGCTTATAAAAATTATAAGGCGCACTGCGTTGTTGCTTGTTTTAGGTTGGTTGCTCCATGCAATAGAGCTTCTTTGCGCCGGCGACTTCGACGTTATCCGTCATTTGCGGTTGACCGGCGTGTTGCCCCGCATCGCTTTATGTTATGCGGCGGCAGCGTTCGCGGCGCTTTATATCCCCCGCCGGCGGGTGCCTTTGCTTATATTTATCCTGCTTGCGGCATATTCCGTGTTGCTCGTCTCGGGGCATGGTTACTCGCTCGACGGTAATAACATATTGTCCGTTATCGACCGTTCTCTTCTCGGCGAACATCATCTTTACCGCAAGGGCATAATCGATCCCGAGGGGCTGTTAAGCACTTTCCCCGCCATAGCTCATACGCTAATCGGCTTCTGTTGCGGGGCTTTATTGACGGGTAAGGATAGCGACGCGGCGCAGCGGACGTTGCGACTGACTGTCGCCGGGTTTATCCTGTTCGTTGCCGGATATGCGTTGTCGGGCGTGTTGCCGCCGAACAAAAGGATATGGTCGCCGTCGTTCGTACTGCTCACGTGCGGCGTTGCGGCGATGTCGCTCGGCACGTTAGCTTATATCATAGATATGCCCGGACGTTGCCGCCGGTGCCGTTTGTTTGAGGTTTACGGGGTAAATCCGCTGTTCTTATATGTCTTGAGCGAAGCCGCCGCAACGATAATCAGCGCGTCGGGCGCGAAACAGACGATATATGCCGTGATATGTCTTGCCTTTCCCGACCCGTATTTCGCTTCGCTCGTTTATGCGGTTCTGTTCGCCGCGTTATTCGGGATAATCGGATACGTTCTCTATATAAAGAAAATCTTTATCAAACTATGAAACAAGTCAAACCGCTTGTAAACATTGCTCTCGCCGCCGCTTTAACCGTCCCCGCGCCAGCGTCATACGCGGACGAAAGCCCCCTCGCGCCGGTCGATTGCATAGATACGCGCGTCGGTACGGCGGCTAACACGACCCCCGCCGCAGGGCTTTTCGGCAAGGATACGGAGGAGTACGGGCAAACGATACCAGCCGTGCTCGAGCCTAACGGCCAGACGTTCTGGACGGCACAGACGCGCTCGACGGAGCGCAAATGCATAGCTCCGTATTATTTTGCAGATACGCTCTTCGAAGGCTTCCGCGCCTCTCATTGGCTCGTCGGAGGGTGCACGCAGGACTACGGCTCGGCAACTCTCATGCCGCTCTACGGCAGTTTGCGAACTGCGCCTGAGAGCCGCGCGACGCGCTTCAGCCACGAGGATGAGGTCGCCCGCCCTTATTATTACTCCGTCGATTTGCCGGATGAGGGCTTGCGTGCGGAGATGACCGGGCGCTCGCATTCCGCGCTTTTCCGCTTCGCCTACGCCCGTTCGGGCAAGGCGTATCTCGTCGTTCAACCGAACAGCGACGAGGGCGAAGGGTATGTTGAAATAGATACCTTGCGCCGGCTGATAACGGGTGCGAACCCCGTGCACCGTATCTATCAGGGCTGGGGAGAACCCGCCGGATACGCCGGAAACTTCGTTGTAAGTTACGCAAAGGATATTGTTTCTTTCGGCGTGTTCCGCGGCGACAGTCTTCTTGCCGGCACGACACGCATCGCCGGAGAGGGGGACATAGGGGCGTATATAGAGTTTGACGTAAGCGCCGGAGAGGAGGTCTTGGCGAAGATGTCAACTTCTTTTGTCGACATTGAGGGCGCGTATAAGAACATGCAAACGGAGATACCGCATTGGGATTTCCCGCGTACTTGCGCCGAATTGCGCGGTATTTGGGAGCGGCAATTAGGGCTGATAAAGGTCGAAACGGAAGATGACGAGGCGGAGAAACTGTTCTACGGCTCGCTCTATCGCGCCTCTTTCCTGCCGCGCGAGGCGAGCGATTGCGACGGGCGATACCCGTCCTTTGCCGGCGGGAAGCCCGTTCGCCGGATGCCTGCGGGCACTAAATATTTTGATGATTACAGCCTTTGGGACACCTACCGCGCCCTTCATCCGCTCCTTGTCCTGCTCTCGCCGGAGCGTAGCGGGCAGATGATGCAGTCGCTCGTATTAAAGGCGGAGCAAGGCGGATATATGCCGATATTCCCCTGCTGGGGCAGTTATACGGCGGCTATGATTGGCGATCACGCCGCGGCGGCTATCGGCGACGCATACGTGAAAGGCGTTCGCAATTTTGATATACGCGGCGCATACAAGGCGTTGCGCCGTAACGCATTCTTTACGCCCCCACTTGACGAATACCGCGACGGCAAGGGACGGCGCGCGTTAGCTTCGTATATGCAATACGGATACATACCCCTTGAGGACAGCGTGCCCGACGCATTCCATACGCGCGAGCAGGTCTCGCGCACTATGGAGTATGCTTACGACGACTTTGTCCTTGCGCAGGTGGCGGGGGAATTAGGCGAAAACAACGATTACGAGATACTAATCCGCCGGGCGGCGAACTATCGTAACGTCATCGACCCGCGCACCGGATACGCGCAAGGACGTTACGCCGGCGGGCGCTTCTTAGACGAGGATAACGCATTCGAGTTTACGTCGTTCATCACCGAAGGCGCGCCATGTCATTACACATGGTACGCTCCGCAAGACCCTTACGGGCTCATACGCTTGCTCGGCGGGCGGGAGATGTTCATCGCCAAGTTGGATTCGATGTTCTCCGAACGGCGGTATTGGCACGGCAACGAGCCATGTCATCAGGTGGCGTTTATGTATAACTACGCGGGCTGTCCGGCTTCGGCGGCGCGCGCCGTGCGGCAAATAATGCGGACGGAATACGCCGATATGCCGGGCGGTTTGCCGGGCAACGACGACGCCGGGCAGATGTCGGCTTGGTATGTCTTCGCCGCTACGGGGCTCTATCCCGTTTGTCCCGGCACGCCGTATTATACGCTCGCGAGCCCGTCGTTCCCCTCTGTAACCATCCGTCCCGACGGGGGCAAGCCGTTCGTTATCCGAGCCGTCGGGGCAAGCGAACGGAATATATACATCCAATCGGCTTCGCTCAACGGGCAAACGTATACACGTAATTATATCAGTCATTCCGACATTCTGAATGGCGGGATATTGGAGCTGGTTATGGGCGAGGTGCCCTCGGAGACGTGGGGAACACGCCCCGAAGACTGTCCGCCCGACGTTATGACACGACAAGAACAATAATCACAAATCGTTATGAAGTACATATCAATCTCTTTTCTCTTGCTTCTTCTCCTCGCTCCGCGTGCTTTATACGCCGGAGAAACGGATGTATACAACGTTATGAACTACGGCGCAACCGGCGACGGAACGACCGACGACGCGGCGGCAATACAAGCCGCTATCGACCTTTGCGCGGCGTCAGGCGGCGGGCAAGTGCTTATCCCCGCCGGGCATACATTCCTTGCGGGACCGCTGCACATCGCCTCAAACATTAATCTTCATATAGAGAAAGGCGCTCGTCTGCTCGCCTTGCCCGACGAGGAAGCATACACCGAGAGCGCCTTTCGGCAGAACGAAGGCGAGGGGATGATGTGGATTAGCGGCGAAAACATCAGCAACTTCAGTATAACGGGCGGGGGAACAATCGACGGCAACGGAGTGTTCTTTATGGGCGAAGAGCGAGAGGACTCTTACGACCTCAAACCCGTAACAACTTTCGATCCGCGCCCCCACGTCCTCACAATCATCGGCGGGGAAAACATAAACATAAATAATGTAACGTTCGCAAACAGCGCATACTGGACCGTACACCTCGTCGGGTGCCGCGAAGTGCTCGTAAAAGACGTAACAATAAACAACAACGTCAAAATCCGCAACAGCGACGGCATCGACCTCGACCATACCCGGAACGCAAAAATAACCAACTGCACGATACAGTCGGGAGACGACTGTATCTGCCTTAAAAACCGACGCGAATACGCCGAATACGGCGCGTGCCAAGACATCACGATAACCGGCTGCAAGATGACTTCCCGCTCCTGCGCATTCAAAATCGGCTCCGAAAACGTCGACGAGATAAAGAACGTGGTTGTAAGCGATTGCGTCATCACCGGCAGTAACCGCGGCATCGGAATACAGAACCGCGACGAGGGAACGGTACGTAATGTCTCGTTCGAAAACATCGCCGTCGACTGCCGCCTCTTCTCCGACGTATGGTGGGGCAAAGCCGAGCCGGTGTATATCACGTCGTACCCCCGCGCGGCGGCGGACAATAAGGACGGCAACTGGCGCTTCCCCGAAGGCGCAACCGAAGGAATATGCGGAGAAGTGGCGGATATTACGCTCAAGGATATCCGTTGCGACAGCGAGAACGGAGTGTTCATAGGGGGAGACACCGGCGATAAGGTGAAGAACATATCCATCAACAATCTGCAAGTGAACATCTCTAAAACCACCGATTACCCCGGCGGAGTGTACGACCGCCGGCCCTGCGAGGGAGAGGAGTTCGTCTCCGACAACACCTACGGCATCTACATCGACCGGGCGAAGAACGTCGTCATCAGCAACCCGCGCATTACCTTCTCCGACGACAAACGCGACAACGCCTCACAAGGAGTGATGGTTGCGCGCGGCTCGCACGTGCTCGTAGATTAACTCCCCCGCCGCGCCGGAATACGTAATCAGACGCACCATCCCCCTTGCTCCGAAGAGGACGGAGTAAGGGAGATGGACGTGCCTTATCCTTATTCAACGTCTCCGACGTTAGGAGCCGCGTTGCGCCTCACCCCACGCTGAAGCGTGGGGCTATGCTTAGCACGACCTCTTCGAGGTCTGAGATTAGCTCCGCTAAATACGGGTTACGCATGCCGGCTAACTGTTAGCACGACCTCTTCGAGGTCTGATGTTAATGCGGCTGATTACGCATTTGTTACGCCGGGCATGAGCATAGGTTTTGCGGGGCATGATATGGGGTTATGGCATACCTTAATATGGGGTTAAGGTCCCCCATGATATGGGGTCATGCTCCGCGCCCGCCAAGTACATCATAACTCCCTCATATACAACCGTTTAACC